>NZ_JBEUPA010000062.1:0-41597 GCF_040492065.1 Actinomadura sp. NPDC000929
CGGGACGGGCGGGCAGCCCGGCGAGACCGGCGGCCGCCCCGGCGCCGCGGGCGAGCACCCCGGCGGGACGGGCGGGCAGCCCGGCGGCGCGGGCGACCAGCCCGGCGGCACGGGCGGGCCGCCGTCCTAGACCGGCCCGATCACACCGCGGTTCAGGGGCGGGTCGAGCAGCCCGGCGCGGACGCGGCGGGCTGGGCCGGGCGCCCGATCGACGGCATGCCCAGCGACACGCCGCCGGCCCCGCCGCCTCCGCCCTGCCGCGCCTCCCACGCGTCGCCGGCGCGCGTCCGGCGGACGCCCAGCGCGGGCTTGTCGGCGACCAGGTGGTGCGGCGCGGCGTAGGTGATCTCGACGGTGACCATGTCGCCGGGGCGGACCGGCTCCTCCGGCACGCCGAAGTGGACGAGCCGGTTGTCGGGCGCCCGCCCGGAGAGCCGGCGCGTCGCCTCGTCCTTGCGGCCCTCGCCCTCGGCGACCAGGACCTCCAGGGTCCGGCCGAGCTGCTTGCGGTTCTCCGCCCAGGAGATCTCCTCCTGCAGGGCGACGAGCCGCTCGTAGCGCTCCTGGACGACCTGCTTCGGCAGCTGGCCGTCCATGGTCGCCGCCGGGGTGCCGGGGCGCTTGGAGTACTGGAACGTGAACGCCGACGAGAACCGGGCCTCCCGCACCACGTGCAGGGTTTCCTCGAAGTCGGCCTCGGTCTCGCCGGGGAAGCCGACGATGATGTCGGTGGTGATCGCCGCGTCCGGGATCGCGGCCCGGACCTTCTCGATGATGCCGAGGTAGCGCGCCTGCCGGTACGACCGGCGCATCGCGCGCAGCACCGCGTCCGAACCGGACTGCAGCGGCATGTGCAGGGACGGCATCACGTTCGGCGTCTCCGCCATCGCGGCGATCACGTCGTCGGTGAAGTCCTTCGGGTGCGGGGAGGTGAACCGGACCCGCTCCAGGCCCTCGACGCCGCCGCAGGCCCGCAGCAGCCCCGCGAACGCCGACTGCCCGCCCCCGGTCATCGCGCGGACCTCGTCGGGCGCGCCGGCCAGGGCACCGAAGCCCGAACCGTAGGCGTTGACGTTCTGGCCCAGCAGCGTGATCTCCAGGGCGCCCTCGGCGACCAGCGCCTCGACCTCGGCGAGGATCTCCCCCGGCCGGCGGTCGCGCTCCTTGCCGCGCAGGGACGGGACGATGCAGAACGTGCAGGTGTTGTTGCACCCCACGGAGATCGACACCCAGGCGGCGTAGGGGGACTCGCGGCGCGTCGGCAGCGTCGAGGGGAAGGTCACCAGCGACTCTTCGATCTCGACCTGCGCCTCGTCCCGCACCCGCGCGCGTTCGAGCAGCGCGGGCAGCGACCCGATGTTGTGCGTGCCGAACACCACGTCCACCCAGGGGGCGCGCTTGACGATGGTGTCGCGGTCCTTCTGGGCCAGGCAGCCGCCGACGGCGATCTGCATGCCGGGATGGCCGTCCTTCACGGGGCGCAGGTGGCCGAGGTTGCCGTAAAGGCGGTTGTCGGCGTTCTCCCGCACCGCGCATGTGTTGAAGACCACGACGTCGGGCTCGGCCTCCCCCGCGCGGACGTACCCGGCCGACTCCAGCAGCCCCGACAGCCGCTCGGAGTCGTGGACGTTCATCTGGCACCCGTAGGTACGGATCTCGTACGTACGGGGAGCCGTCTCCATTGGCGCACTCATGACAGTCATCCAGGTTACGGGCCCGGCGGGACATGGCGGAACGGGCGGCGCACCCCGCCGCCGCCTTTTATGATCACTCTCCGCCACGACCGAACCCCGTCCGACGTGGGTATTCGTGATCGTATCGGTACCGCGCGGCAACTCGGGCACTACCGGCGATGACATAAAGTCCGTGCCCATGACGGACAGCGAAAGCGGGCCCGAGCTCACCAAGACCGGGCCGGAGGACTCCACCCCGGAGCCTGCCGCCGCAGGTGGCCGGCCGCTCGTCGTAGTCGAGCACGTCAACAAGCACTTCGGCGAGCTGCACGTCCTCAAGGACATCAACCTCACCGTGAACTCCGGTGAGGTCGTCGTCGTCATCGGCCCCTCCGGCGGCGGTAAGTCGACCCTGTGCCGGTCGATCAACCGGCTGGAGCCGATCGACGAGGGCACGATCCTCGTGGACGGCAAGGAGCTGCCCAAGGAGGGCAAGGACCTCGCGAGGCTCCGCGCCGACGTGGGCATGGTGTTCCAGTCGTTCAACCTGTTCGCCCACAAGACGATCCTCGAGAACGTCACGCTCGGGCCGGTGAAGGTCCGCGGGCAGGGCAAGCAGGAGTCGCAGAAGCACGCGATGGAGCTGCTCGACCGGGTCGGCATCGCCAACCAGGCGCACAAGTACCCCGCGCAGCTGTCCGGCGGGCAGCAGCAGCGCGCCGCGATCGCGCGCTCCCTCGCGATGAAGCCGAAGGTGATGCTCTTCGACGAGCCCACCTCGGCGCTGGACCCGGAGATGGTCAACGAGGTCCTGGACGTCATGACGGGACTGGCCCGCGAGGGCATGACGATGATCGTCGTCACGCACGAGATGGGCTTCGCCCGCCGGGCCGCGCAGAAGGTCGTGTTCATGGCGGACGGCCAGATCGTCGAGGAGAACACCCCCGACGAGTTCTTCACCAACGCGCGGACCGAGCGCGCGAAGGACTTCCTTTCAAAGATCCTCACGCACTGAGCCGCGGGGCTCCGGCAGAGAGCAGAGGTAGGACGAGTATGCGAGTACGTCGTTTCGGCGCCCTCATCGGGGCGGGGATGGCGCTGTCGCTGGCGCTCAGCGCGTGCGGCAGCGACACCGAGAAGACCGAGGCCAAGACGGTCGTCCAGAAGGCCAAGGACGACAAGAAGCTGACCATCGGCATCAAGTTCGACCAGCCGGCGCTCGGTCTGAAGAAGCCCGACGGCAGCTTCGACGGCTTCGACGTCGACGTCGCCAAGTACATCGCGAAGTCGCTCGGCGTCCCCGAGAACGGCATCACGTTCAAGGAGACGACCTCCGCCAACCGCGAGTCGTTCCTCGGCGGCGGGCAGGTCGACCTCGTGGTCGCCACCTACTCCATCACCGACGCGCGCAAGTCGCAGGTGACCTTCGGCGGGCCGTACTACGTCGCCCACCAGGACACGATGGTCAAGGCTGACAACAGCAGCATCAAGAAGGCCACCGACCTCAAGGGCAAGAAGCTCTGCAAGGCGGCCGGCTCCAACTCCTTCCGCCGCATCACCGAGGGCCCGCCGGACGGCAAGCTCAACATCAAGGGCGTCACGCTGGTCGACGCCTCCAGCTACTCCGAGTGCGTGAGCAAGCTGAAGTCCGGCGCCCTGGACGCGGTCAGCACCGACGACCTGATCCTGGCCGGCTTCGCCAACCAGCAGAAGGGCTCGTTCAAGGTCATCAACGACCCCTTCACCGACGAGAAGTACGGCGTCGGCCTGAAGAAGGGCGACACCGAGACCTGCGAGGCCGTCAACAAGGCCATCTCCCAGATGTACTCCGACGGCACGGCCAAGACCCTGCTGGAGAAGCACTTCGCGGGCACCGGGCTCAAGCTCGTCACGACCGCCCCGCAGATGGAAGGCTGCGCCTGATCCAGGGCCGCGACTGACGCCCGTCACGCCGGCGCGTCCCCGACCAGCATCGCCCGGGGACGCGTCGGCCTGGCCTGACTCCCGCTGGAACGTGATGAAACAGCTGAGCAATGTTTGACTTCAGCCCGTTCTTCGACAACTTCGACGAGATCCTCCAAGGGTTCTGGGCGACCCTGCGCCTCGCGGCCGCCGCGGCGGTGCTGTCCCTGATCATCGGGACCCTCCTGGCGAGCTTCCGGGTCTCGCCGGTTCCGGTGCTCCGCGCGTTCGGCACGGGCTACGTCAACATCGTGCGCAACACGCCGCTCACCCTGGTGCTGCTGATGTGCAGCCTGGGCCTGAACGACATCCTCGCGCTGAAGTTCTCCGAGAACTCCTCGACGACCTACTACTGGTGGGCGGTCCTCGGCCTGTCGGCCTACACCGGCGCCTTCGTGTGCGAGACCCTGCGCTCGGGCATCAACACCGTCCCGCTGGGGCAGGCTGAGGCGGCCCGTTCGATCGGGCTGACCTTCACCCAGTCCCTCCGGATGATCATCCTGCCGCAGGCGTTCCGGGCGATCATCGCCCCGCTGGGCAGCGTGCTGATCGCGATGATCAAGAACACGACTGTGGCCGCGGCCGCGAGCTACGCCGAGGTCGCGCTGGTCACCAAGACGATCATCGACAAGCCCACGTTCGCCAACGGGGTCATCCCCCTCTTCCTCGGCGTGTCGATCGGCTTCCTGATCCTCACCCTGCCGACCGGATACTTCTTCGGCTGGCTCGCCAAGCGGATGGCGGTGGCGCGATGAGCAAGGAAGCGACCGTTCTCTTCGACATCCCCGGCCCCCGGGCCCGGGTGCGCAACGCGGTCCTGACCGCCGTCGTGTCGGTCGTGTTCGCGGCCGTCATGGCCGCGCTGATCTGGCGCCTCAGCGACAAGGGGCAGTTCGAGGAGAAGCTCTGGACGCCGTTCCTGAAGTGGACGGTGTGGAGGCACCTGCTCCTGCCCGGCCTGATGAACACGCTGAAGGCCGCCGTCGTCGCCACGGTCCTGGCCCTGCTGTTCGGCGTCGTGTTCGGGCTGGCCCGGCTGTCGGACCACTGGTGGGTCCGCGTTCCGGCCGGCGCCGTGGTGGAGTTCTTCCGCGGCATCCCGCTGCTGATCCTGATCTTCCTGGCGTTCTTCGTCCCGAACAAGATCAGCCCCGCGATCGCCGAGTCCCAGTTCGGCACCCTGCAGCGCTTCTCGGTGGACTACTTCTTCTCGATCTTCGGGGTGGAGATCAACGCCGGGACGGTCACCGTGCCCGCGTTCGCCGCGGTCGTGTTCGGCCTGACGATGTACAACGGCTCCGTGCTCGCCGAGGTGGTGCGCGCGGGCGTCCTGTCGATCCCGAAGGGGCAGTCGGAGGCCGCCTACTCCATCGGGCTCCGCAAGAACGGCGTCATGCGGCTGGTGCTGCTGCCGCAGGCGATCACGGTGATGATGCCGGCGATCGTGAGCCAGATCGTCGTCCTGCTCAAGGACACCGCGCTCGGGTTCATCATCGCCTACGGCGAGTTCCTGCAGGCCGGCTTCAAGCAGGTGCCGGCGAACTACAGCAACAACGTGCTCCAGGCCGGCATCGTCGTCGCGGTCATCTACATCGCGATCAACATGTCGCTGAGCCGCGTGGCCACGTGGCTGGAGGGGCGCAGCCGCCGCAGCCGCAAGACCGAGGCCAAGACGATGGGCTCGGGCGGCCCCGCTCCCGTCGCCGGGGTCGGGGTGACCCAGCAGACCGTCTGACGGATCCGCTCGTCCGCGAGGGGCGCCGCCGTTCTCCGGCGGCGCCCTCCGCTGTCTCCGGGGCGGGCGAACCCTGATGTTACCGGCGGGTTTCCCGGGGACGAGCTTGTATCTTTCCGAGCTCAAACGGCCCGTCATGGCCCCAACCGATCCCCGTATGCGGGACGATTCCTGTTATGACCGCTCGTGCGACCCTTCCCTACGGCTCATGGCCTTCACCCATCTCTGCGGCCGATGTCGCCCGCGCCCGGCTGCGCCTCAGCTTCCCCACCGTCGCGGGCGACGACGTGTGGTGGCAGGAGACGCGGCCTGAGGAGGGCGGACGGGCCACGGTCGTCCATCTGAAGGACGGTCATCGCACCGAGCTGCTGCAGGCCCCGTGGGACGCGCGCACCCGCGTCCACGAGTACGGCGGCCGGTCCTACCTGCCGGTCCGCACCGGCGCGGGATGGTCCGTCGTGTTCTCCAACTACGAGGACCAGCGGCTGCACCGGCTCGACGAGGGCGACCCGAAGCCGTACCCGCTGACACCCGAGCCCGCCGTCCCGGCGGGCCTGCGGTACGCCGACTACGTCCTGTCCCCGGACGGGACGGAGGTCTGGTGCGTCTGCGAGGGCCACATCGCCGAGCCCACGACCCCCGAGGCCGAGCAGGGCGCCGAAGAGCAGCCCGCCACGGGCATCCGGCGCGCCATCGTCGCCGTCCCGCTGGACGGCAGCGCCGCCGGCGACGCCGGCGCGATCCGCGAACTGGTCTCGGGCGCGCAGTTCTACGCGGGCCCCGTGCCGTCCCCCGGCGGAGGGCACCTGGCGTGGGTGCAGTGGAACCACCCCCGCATGCCGTGGGACGGCACCGAGGTGCGCGTCGCGGCGATCGAGGACGGCGCGGTGGTCTCGCCCCGCACCGTCAAGGGCGGCCTCACCGAGTCGGCCCTGGCGCCGCTCTGGCGCGACGACGAGTCCCTGTACGTGATCTCCGACTGGCCCGGCTGGTGGAACATCTACCAGGTCGGCCTGCACGGGGAGTCCGCGCAGGCGCTCTACCCGGCCGAGGAGGAGTTCGCCGCGCCGCTGTGGCAGCTCGGCGGCATGCCGTACGCGCTGCTCGGCGACGGGCGCCTCGCCGTCCTGCACGGCGAGGGCGACATGCGGCTCGGCGTGTACGACACCGACACCCTCGACCTCGTCGACCTGGAGGTCCCCTACGAGCACTGGGCGCCGCAGCTGTCCACGGACGGCTCGACGATCGTGGGGATCGCCGGCGGCCCGGACCTGCCGGCCTCGGTGGTGCGGGTCGACACCACCACCGGGCGCGTGGAGGGGCTGCGCCGGGAGCGGGCCGAGGTGCCCGACGTCGCGTACCTGTCCCGGCCGCGCGCCGAGCGCCTGGAGGGGCCGTTCGGCCGCCCCGTCCACGCCTACGTGTTCCCGCCGACCAACCCGGAGGCGGCCGGGCCGGACGACGAGCTGCCGCCCTACGTGGTGTTCGTGCACGGCGGGCCCACCGGGCGCGTGTCGACGGTGCTCGACATGGAGCGCGCGTACTTCACCAGCCGCGGCATCGGCGTGATCGACGTCAACTACGGCGGGTCGGCCGGCTACGGCCGCGCCTACCGGGAGCGGCTGCGCCGCCAGTGGGGCGTGGTCGACGTCGAGGACGCCGTCGCCGCCGCCCGCGCCCTCGTCGACGGCGGCATCGCCGACCCGGCGCGGCTGGCGATCCGCGGCGGCTCGGCCGGGGGCTGGACGACGCTCGCGGCGATCACGCAGACCGACGTGTTCAAGGCCGCCACGTCCTACTTCGGGATCAGCGACCTGCAGCGCTTCGCCGAGAGCACCCACGACTTCGAGTCCCACTACCTGTTCGGCCTCATCGGCCCCCTCCCCGGATTCGAGCGCGCCTACGAGGAGCGCTCGCCGATCAACCGCGCCGACCGCACGGCCTGCCCCGTCCTGCTCCTGCAAGGGCTGAGCGACCCGATCGTGCCGCCGGACCAGTCCGAACGGTTCGCGCAGGCGCTGGCCGAGAAGAAGATGCCGTACGCCTACCTCACCTTCGAGGGCGAGTCGCACGGCTTCCGCAAGGCCGACACGGTGATCCGCTGCCTGGAGGCGGAGCTGGCGTTCTACGGCCAGACCCTCGGGTTCGAGCCTCGCGGCGTCGAACCCGTCGACCTCACGATCGGCTGATCAGGGAACGATGTAGGAGGAGATGTCGAGCAGCGTGTGGTCGGCACGGAAGAACGACACCGTGTCCCCTGAGGTGTTGTTCAGGAAGCCGACCGTCAGGCCGTTGTAGTAGGCGTCGGGGCGGTTCGTGCCCGGGCCGACGTAGACGCGCAGCAGGCTGCCCGGCGGGATCACGTATCCGGGGCCGATCCGCATCAGGTTGCTCGCCTGGTCGCGCAGGTAGCCGCCGCTGACGTCGACCGGCCTGGACGTCGTGTTGCGCAGCACCACGTGCTCGCTCTTCTCCGGCTGGGCGTCGTCGCCGCTCGGGTCGGGGAAGACGCTGTCGATCACGACGCCGTTCGCGCCGGGGAAGGGCCCGCGGCCGTCGAGGATCCGCCGGGTGGTGGCGGGGAAGTTCGTCGCGAGCCAGTCGTAGCCCTGGTTCGCCCCCATGGAGACCTCGGCCGGGCTGTCCACCGGGTCGCTGAACACCTTCAGGCCCTTGGCGTGCGCGCGCCTGACGTCGTCGGCGCTGGTCGCCCTGGGGTGGGCGTACACGCTGACCGTCCAGCCCGCCAGAGCGGTCAGCTCGTCGTCGGAGAGCATCTTCCCGCCGGTCAGGTAGGACAGCTGGACCTTGGGCGCGGACGCGTGGAACTCCTTGAGCGCCTCCTGGTCGCGGGAGTGGACCTGCACCCGGTAGGCCCCCGACCTGAGCGTGCCGCCGTCGGTGAGGCCCGCCGCGTTCAGCTCCCCGGCGAGCAGCGTGGCGATCCCCGGGCTGTTGGCGGGCGCCTTCAGCTCCAGGCTGAGCCCGGTGTCCCTGTCCCTGACGGCGAGCAGCTCCTTCAGGGTGGGCACCCGCTGGCCCGCGTACCGGGCGTCGAACCAGGACCCGGCGTCCAGCTTCTTGATCTCGGCCAGCGTGAACTGGCCCACCCTCCACGGGGCCCGGTCGGGGAAGACCTGCTCGACGTCGGTGGTCCGGGCGAGGGTGTCGTCGTGCACGAGCACGATCTGCTTGTCGGCCGTGAGCTGCACGTCGCCCTCCAGCACGTCGGCCCGGTCGCGGACCCCGTCGCGGTAGGACGCGAGCGTCTCCTCGGGGGCCTGCCCCGGCGACCCGCGATGCCCGACGATCACTGCGTGCGCCCGCTTCCCCGCGGCCTGCGGCGCGGCCTGGGCACTGCCCGCGAAGGCGAGGGCGGCGGCCAGCACGGCCCCGCCCCCGATCATGGCGATCCTGTTCACGCAATCCTCCCGCCTGGAAATGACTTGATCATCACCGCGGGAGCTTGCGAACACCAGACCGGCCGCTTAATTTCCCCCAAACCCCATCGAACCGACCGGTCGCCGGATCGCGGCCGGTCAGCGGGCGAACTCGATCGCCCGGGACTCCCGGACGACCGTGACCCGGATCTGGCCGGGATAGGTCAGCTCGTCCTCGACCTGCTTGGCGATGTCGCGGGCGATCACCTGCGCCTGGATGTCGTCGACCGCGTCGGGCTTCACCATCACCCGGATCTCGCGGCCCGCCTGCATCGCGAAGACCTTCTCCACGCCCTCGTGCCGGTCGCGGGCGATCTCCTCCAGCCGCTCCAGCCGCTTGACGTAGGCCTCCAGCGACTCGCGGCGCGCCCCCGGCCGGCTGCCGCTCACCGCGTCGGCGGCCTGGGTGAGCACGGCCTCCACGGTCCGGACCTCGACCTCGTTGTGGTGCGCCTCGATCGCGTGGACGACGTCCTCGTGCTCGCCGTAGCGGCGGGCGATCTCGGCGCCGATCAGCGCGTGGCTGCCCTCCACCTCGTGCGTGAGCGCCTTGCCGATGTCGTGCAGCAGCGTGCACCGCTTGGCGACCTCCACCGGCAGCCGCAGCTCGCCCGCCATGATCCCCGCGATGTGCGCGGACTCGATCAGGTGCTTGAGCACGTTCTGCCCGTAGGACGTCCGGTACCGCAGCTGGCCGAGCAGCGCGATCAGCTCCGGGTGCATGTCGGCGATCCCGACTTCGACCAGGGCGTCCTCGCCGGCGCGGACGCACAGTTGCTCGACGTCACTGCGGCTGCGCTCGTAGATCTCCTCGATCCGCTGCGGGTGGATCCGGCCGTCCAGGACGAGCTTCTCCAGCGTCAGGCGCCCGACCTCGCGCCGCACGGGGTCGAAGCAGCTCAGCAGAACCGCCTCCGGCGTGTCGTCGATGATGAGGTTCACGCCCGTGGTGGTCTCGAAGGCGCGGATGTTGCGCCCCTCGCGGCCGATGATGCGGCCCTTCATCTCGTCGCTCGGCAGGTGCAGGACCGACACCACCGACTCGGCCGTCTGCTCGCTGGCGACCCGCTGGATCGCCAGCGTCACGATCTTGCGGGCGCGCTTGTCGCCCTCCGCCCTGGCCGCGTTCTCGATCTCCCGGACGATCGGGATCGACTCCCGCTTCGCCTGGTTCTCGATCGCCGCGACGAGCTCGCCCTTGGCCTGCTCGGCGGTCAGCCCGGCCGCCTGCTCCAGGACCTTGCGGCGCTCCTCGGCGATGCCGTCGAGCTCCTGCCCGCGGGCCTCCAGCGCCTTCTTGGTCTCGGCGAGCCGCCCCTGCCACTCCTCCAGGCGGCGCACCTCGGTGTCGAGCCGCTGCTCCCGCTCGGCGAGCCGCGCCTCCCGGCGCTCCAGGTCCTCCCGGACGGTGCGGAGGTCGTCCCGGAGGGTCCTGCCCTCCTCGTCGAGCTCGGCGCGCCCGGCGGCGGCGGCCTGCTGCGCCTCACGCTCGGCCTTCTCCAGGACGGCCCGCGCGTCCTTCGCGGCCCTCTCCCTGATCTCGTCCGCCTCGCCCTGCGCCCGGGCCATCTCGGCCGCGGCCCTCCCGGGCGTGCCGGGGCGCCGCACCAGAACGATCACGAGAGCGACCAGGGTCACCAGCAGCGCTGCACCCAGCAGGACGCTCTCCATGAGGCAGATCCTTCCTCGCCGCGGGCCCGTCCGGAGTACAGGCCCTGCCTAGCGAGGACTTACTCGCGCGCGCGGATGCACGACATCGCGGGACGGCGCGGCGGCGCGCCCCGGCGATCCGGCCGAATCCGGTCGACGAAGCTGTCCTTTATGCCTCTCAGCTGCTGGAACGTGCTCGGTCGTATGGCAATCCGCGAGACGCGGAGTAACTCCTCACTGCCGTAACGGTAAGCGGCACAGAGGTAATGAGCAAGCAAACGACGGGCATTCCGGACTAACCGAACGTCGGCGTGACTCCTTCCTTACCGCCTCCCCTGACCCCCGTCCCCCGCTCCGACCTGCACCATCACACCGTCACCCGCCCCCGCCTCCGGCCCCCTTCCGGACACCGCCCCACCACCCCCGGCGTGTCGCTCCCACCCGCAAGACCCACCCGGCCGGTCAGTCACCACCGGCAGCAGATCCTTCGGGTCGGTGCCACCGCTGACCGAGGCCCTCCGTGGGCCCCTGCGAGACGCAACGAGCCGGTCAGCCGACCAGGAGTGGGGAGACTCTCGGGGGTGAAGCTCTTTACGGCTGACGGTCACGCGGACCGCTCCAGCGCTGGGAAACGGCCCGAGGACGCCTCCCGCTCCCCAGTGTCCCCGTCCCGCCGCGGGGTGGCGGTGTTTTCTTCGGTGCCTGGTGCGGTGTGGCGGGTTGGTCAGTCGGGAGGGGCTGGGAGGGCTTCGGGGTCGGTGCCCTCTTCTGCCAGGGCTTCCTTGACCACTCGGTAGGCCAGGGCGGGTGAGTAGCCCCTACGGGCGAGCATGCCTACCAGGCGGCGCATGCGTTTGGCCGGGTCGGCGCCTCGGGTGGACGGGAGCTTGCGGGCGACCAGGGCGCGGGCCGTCTGCTCCTCCTGGTCGGGGTCCAGGGTCTCCACGGCGTCGTTGACGGTCTCGTTGGCAACGCCCCGGCGGCGGAGCTCGGCGGCGAGGGCCCGCTTGCCCAGGCCTCGGCCGGCGTGCCTGGACTGGACCCATGCCTGGGCGAAGGCCTCGTCGTCGATGAGGCCGACGTCGGTGAAGCGGCCCAGGACGCGTTCGGCGACGTCGTCGGGGATGTGCTTGCGCTGCAGGGCCTCCGCCAGCTGGGCCCGGGTGCGGGGGGAGGCGGACAGGAGGCGCAGGCAGATCTCGCGCGCCTTCGCCTCTGGGCCGTTCTCGCCCGCGGCCGTCACGGGGAGCCGGCGGGGGCGGAGGCCATGGGAGCGGCGGCGCCATCGGGGAAGTTCCGGGCACCGGTCGTGCGGTGCCGGGTAAGGCGCCGCCGCCCTGCATACGAGATCATCGCTTACTCTTCGTCAAGAGTCACCCGTCTCGGAGGATTCCTTGTCAGGAATCACCCGTTTTGGCGGCCTTGGCGCCCCTTTTCGCGGCGGGGGCCTTGACCGGGGCGGGAGCGGGAGGCTCGGGCGCGGCGCCGGCGGCGCCCGCGGCGCCCGCGGCGGCGGGCTCGGCCTCCTTGTCGACCTTCGGGCCGATGCCGAGCTTCTCCTTGATCTTCTTCTCGATGCCGTCGGCCAGGTCGGGGTTGGCCTTGAGGAAGTTGCGGGCGTTCTCCTTGCCCTGGCCGAGTTGGTCGCCGTCGTAGGTGTACCAGGCGCCGGACTTGCGGACGAAGCCGTGCTCCACGCCGAGGTCGATCAGGCCGCCCTCGCGGCTGATGCCCAGGCCGTAGAGGAGGTCGAAGTCGGCGACGCGGAAGGGCGGGGCCATCTTGTTCTTGACGACCTTGACGCGGACGCGGTTGCCGACGGCCTCGGTGCCGTCCTTGAGCGTCTCGATGCGGCGGACGTCGAGGCGGACGGAGGCGTAGAACTTCAGCGCGCGGCCGCCGGTGGTGGTCTCCGGGGAGCCGAACATGACGCCGACCTTCTCGCGGAGCTGGTTGATGAAGATGGCGGTGGTCTTGGTCTGGTTGATGGCGCCGGTGAGCTTGCGCAGGGCCTGCGACATGAGGCGGGCCTGGAGGCCGACGTGGCTGTCGCCCATCTCGCCCTCGATCTCGGCGCGGGGCACCAGCGCGGCGACGGAGTCGATGACGACGATGTCGATCGCGCCGGAGCGGATCAGCATGTCGGTGATCTCCAGGGCCTGCTCGCCGGTGTCGGGCTGGGAGACCAGCAGGGCGTCGATGTCGACGCCGAGCTTGGAGGCGTACTCGGGGTCGAGCGCGTGCTCCGCGTCGACGAAGGCGGCGATGCCGCCCATCCTCTGGATGCTCGCGACGGCGTGGAGCGCGATGGAGGTCTTGCCGGAGCCCTCGGGGCCGTACACCTCGACGACGCGGCCGCGCGGCAGGCCGCCGATGCCGAGGGCGATGTCGAGCGAGATCGCGCCGGTGGGGATCACCTCGACGGGCGCCCGCGCCTCCTCGCCCATCCGCATGACCGACCCCTTGCCGAACTGCCGCTCGATCTGGGCGAGTGCGGTCTCGAGAGCCTTCTCCCGGTCGTTCGCTGCCATGAGATGTCCTTCTCGTTGAGATGTGTCGGCTCTCGGCCGCTGCTTGCGATGTCGAGGGCGACGTTACGGCGGGCCACCGACACTTTCGACCGCGGCGCGGTCCGATGACGCCGCCGCGGGACCCGCCCAGCTTACCGAACATCCGTTCGATCATCGTCCCGCATGCCGATTTGCGGCGGAATCTCCGTGCGATCGATGGTCTCGACCCCGTAACCTGGCGGGGTTGACGGAGGGTTCCAATCATGACGCTGACCGTCCTCTTCTGCGTCGATCCGCTCCATCCCCGGCGCGTTGACCCCCACTTCGCCCGTGAGGCCGCCGCCGTGCGGGACCACTACGGCGAGATCGCACTCATCGACCACGACGCGCTGCGGCGCGGGGACGTCGAGGACGCGGTCGACGCGGCGCCCTCCGACCTGGGCCCGGTCTGGTACCGCGGGTGGATGCTCTCGGCGGAGGAGTACGGCGCGATGGCCGCCGCCCTGAAGCGCCGCGGAACGGTGCTCCTGACGCATCCGGACGACTACCGCCGCGCGCACGAGCTGCCGGGATGGCACGACACGTTCGCGGGGCTGACCCCGCACAGCGTCTGGCGCCCTCTCGGCACCGGCCAGGACCCCGGTCCCCTCGCCGAGCTGGGTGAGCTCGTCAGGCCGCTGCGCGGCGGGCCCGGTGTGGTCAAGGACTACGTGAAGTCGTGCAAGCACGAGTGGGAAGAGGCGTGCTTCGTCCCCGACGTGAAGAACCTCGCGCAACTGCACGACATCGCGGCGAAGATGGTCGCGCTGCGCGACGACCATCTGGCCGGCGGCCTCGTCGTGCGGGAGTTCGAGCAGTACGAGGAAGGCGAGGCGCGCGTGTGGTGGGTGGACGGCGAACCCGCTCTGGTGGGCCCGCATCCCGACAGCCCCGGCGTGGAGCTCGATCCGGACCTGGGCGCGGTGGCCCCCGCCGTCCGCGCCCTGGGGTGCCGGTTCATCACCACCGACCTGGCCCGCCGCGCGGACGGCGCCTGGCGCGTGGTGGAGGTCGGCGACGGCCAGGTCAGCGACCTGCCCTCGTCGGTGGACGCGATGGACCTCTACGCCCATCTCCCCGTGCCCGAATAGCAGTCGCACAGGTGATGTGGCCGTGATCGAACCGGATTAGGGTTTTCGCCGTCTCATCACCTGTGGCCCTCGGCCGCCGATCGATCCCTCCGCGAGAAGGACGTGTTCCCTTGCCCCCTCAGGAGCCCACTCGCCGGCTCAGCTCCCGCGCCGTGAAGGTGGGGATGGTGAGCGCCCTGTCGTTGACCCTCGTCGCCTGCGGTTCCGGTTCGACGACGGCGAGATGCGTGGACCGCAACGCGCCGGCCAAGGGCAAGGGCGGCTACAAGGTCGTCCCGGACGACAACTGCAACGCCGGCGACATCGACGACGGGGCCAACAACGCCTACAACCGCTACTTCTGGTACTACGGCGGGAAGAGCCGGTCCGGCTTCGTGTCCGGCGGCAGCCAGTACCGTCCCGAGGGGAAGATCAAGTCGAGTGGCGGGCGGACGCTGAGCCGGGGCGGGTTCGGCGGCGGCGGCCGGGGCGGGAGCTGACCCGTGCGCCGAGTCCGTTCCGCGCCGCGCGAGGGCTGGGCGGAGAAGGTCGAGGCGCACGGCCTGGCCTTCCACCGCACCGCGCACCCCGAGCATCTGACCCGGCCCTACTGGGACGAGTCCGTGCACTACGTCTTCGACATGGACGAGGTCCTGGCCCTCGAAGGCGTCGTCGAGGAACTGCACCGGATGTGCCTGGACGTGGTGGAGCACGTCGTGTCCACCGGTCGTTACCACGTCCTCGGCATCCCCGACTGGGTGGCGCCCCTGATCGAGGAGTCGTGGCGGCGCGGCGACCCGCACCTGTACGGGCGGTTCGATCTGCGCTACGACGGCAAGGGGCCCGCCAAGCTCCTGGAGTACAACGCCGATACGCCGACCGCGCTTGTGGAGAGCTCCGTCGTCCAGTGGTACTGGCTGCAGGACACCCACCCCGAGGACGACCAGTGGAACTCCATCCACGAGCGGTTCGTGGCGCGCTGGAAGGAGTTGGCGCCCACCGTGGGCGGCGGGCCCGTCCACTTCGCCTGGACCACCGGTGACGAGACCGGCGAGGAGGTCATGACGATCGCCTACATGCAGGAGACCGCCGAGGAGGCGGGCCTGCCCGGCGTGGCGATCGCCATGGAGGACATCGGCTGGGACCCCGCGCGCGGACGCTTCGTCGACCTCGACGAGCAAGCGATCGGGACGCTCTGCAAGCTCTACCCCTGGGAGTGGATCGTCGCCGAGCCGTTCGGGAGCAACATCCCGGGGACGCCGACGTCGTGGATAGAGCCGATCTGGAAGATGGTGCTCTCCAACAAGGCGCTGCTCGTTCTGCTGTGGGAGCTGTTCCCCGGCCACCCCAACCTGCTGCCCACCTACCTCAACACTCCGTCGAACCTGACGTCCTATGTGCAGAAGCCGCTGCTCGGGCGGGAGGGCGCGAGCATGCGCATCGTCACGCCGGACGGTTCCGAGCAGCGGACCCAGGGCGACTACGGCGCGGAGGGGTACGTCTTCCAGGAGTTCTGCGCGCTGCCGGAGTTCGACGGCGAACACCCCGTGCTCGGCGCGTGGGTGGTCCACGACGGGGCCGCGGGCATCGGTATCAGGGAGACGTCCGGGCTCATCACCGACGACACGTCGTCCTTCGTCCCGCACCGCATCGCGCTGTAGACGGCCCTAGCGCAGGGTCGCGGGGACGTCGAAGGTGGCCACGACCGCCTGCCAGACCTTCTTGGCGGATTCACCCTCAGCGAGGGCCTGTTCGATGGTGCGGCCGCCCAGCTCGGCCATGACGTAGTCCTTGGCCACGCTCTCGGCGTAGTGCTCGCCGAACTGCTGGTTCATCCGATCCCAGAAGAGTGTTAGCCGCACGTGTCCCACGCTATCCGACGGATGGTTCTCCCAGGGACCGCGTCACCTCGCCGGGCACCTCGGGGGCGCGGCCCTGGCGGTACTGGCGGTGCAGGCCCGTCAGGTACCGTTCGACGCCTTCGATGACCCGGGCCGTCCGGTAGGAGGGGAAGACGTCGAAGCCGTGCTGGGCGCCCTGCATCTCGGCGTAGAGGACGGGCGAGTCGGAGACCTCCCGCAGCCGCTCGACGAATCGGCGGGCCTCGACCACGGGGATGAGCGAGTCGCGGCTCCCGTGGATGACGAAGAAGGGCGGCGCGTCTTCGCGGACGTAAGTGACCGGGGACGCCTTGGCGTACGCCTCCTGGTTCTCCGCGAAGGGCTGCTTGACGACCATCCGTTCCATGAGGCGGGTGGTGCCGAAGGGTCGGGGAAACGTTCCCGGCTCGAAGAAGTTGTAGAAGCCGTAGAAGGGGACCGCGCCCTGCACCGTGGTGTCCGCGTCCTCGAAGCCCGGCTGGAATTCGGGGACGTTCGCGGTCAGGGCCACCATCGCGGTGAGGTGCCCTCCGGCCGACCCCCCGGTCACGCACAGGAAGTCGGGGTCTGCCCCGTACTCCTCGGCGTGCTCCTTGTACCAGGCGACGAAGTGCTTCAGGTCGATCAGGTGCTCCGGCCAGGTGGCGCGCGGGCTGAGCCGGTAGTTGACGTTGAAGCCGACCCATCCCTGGACGGCCATGTGGTTGAGCAGCGGCAGCCCTTGCTCGCGCTTGTCGCCGATCACCCAGGCTCCGCCATGGATCTGCATGAGCCCCGGGCGCAGCTCGCCGTCGGCGCGTTCGGCCGCGGGACGGAAGACGTCCAGTTTCAGGCGCAGGCGGCCTTCCTGCCGGTACACGACGTTGCGTTCGACGCGGACGCCCTTGCGCGGGACCAGGCACAGCGGGGGGACGATCAGGTGTCCGAGCGGGTAGCGCGGCGCGCCCTCCGGGTCCAGTTCGAGGGGAGCGCCGCTGTCCCGGAGGGTGACGACCGTCCGGCGGGAAGCCGCGAGGGTGGCCGCGACGCCCGCCATGCCGAGGACCGCCAGGGCGAGCCCGGTCCAGCCCGCCCAGCCTTCCAGTCCCCCGAAGGCCGCGGCCAGGGCCGCGGCGGCGGCCCCGGTGACCAGGACGTGCGGTGCCAGCTCGATCGTGAGCCAGCCCGCGAAGAAGCTCGCGGTGAGGAGGCCGGGGCTGCGCCGCGGGGCGTACGCGTTGGCCGCCGTCAGGGCGAACAGGACGCCCAGGGCGAGGAGGACGTAAGGCATCGCTACTCCCTTGCGGAACGTGGGCCTGCCCGCTCCACCATGACCATACAAGCGCTTGCTTACAATAGTTCCCGCGGGGAGGAGCGCCCCCCGCACCCCCCGGTTCGCTTCGCTCCTCCGTGTGAGCCGCGCCACGCCCGCGCATTCTGTCCGACCCGCAAGGCAGTATGGCGACATGGGCGGTGACGTGCTCGAACGTTTCTCCCCGGCGACCCGCGCCTGGTTCACCGGGGCCTTCGCCGCACCCACACCCGCGCAGGCCGGGGCGTGGGAGTCCATCGCCGGCGGCGACAACACGCTGGTCGTGGCCCCCACCGGGTCCGGCAAGACCCTGGCGGCCTTCCTGTGGTCCCTCGACCGGCTCGGCACCGAAGCCCTTCCGGAAGACCCCCTGCACCGCTGCCGCGTCCTGTACGTGTCGCCGCTGAAGGCCCTCGCCGTCGACGTCGAGCGCAACCTGCGCGCCCCGCTGACCGGCATCCGCCACGCGGCGCGGCGCCTCGGCCTGCCCGAGCCGGACGTCCGCGTGGGCATGCGGTCGGGCGACACCCCGGCCGACGAGCGCCGCCGCCTGGCCGTCAGGCCGCCCGACATCCTGATCACGACGCCCGAGTCGCTGTTCCTGATCCTCACCTCGCGGGCGCGCGAGTCGCTGCGCGGGGTGGAGACCGTCATCGTCGACGAGGTGCACGCCGTGGCGGGCACCAAGCGCGGCGCGCATCTCGCGCTGTCCCTCGAACGGCTGGACGCGCTCCTCGAACGCCCCGCCCAGCGCGTCGGCCTGTCGGCGACGGTCCGCCCCGCGGACGAGGTGGCGGCGTTCCTGGGCGGGCCGAGGCCCGCCGCCGTCGTCCAGCCGCCTTCGGAGAAGGTGTTCGAGCTCGACATCGTCGTCCCGGTGGAGGACATGGGCGAGGTCGGCCGGTTCGTCGACGACTCGGGGACGCCCGACCCCCGCCAGCGCAGCATCTGGCCCCACGTGGAAGACCGCCTGCTCGACCTGATCCAGGCGCATCGCTCGACGCTCGTGTTCGCCAACTCCCGGCGCCTGGCCGAGAGGCTGTGCGGACGGCTGAACGAACTCGCCTACGAGCGCGCCGCAGGCGAGCCCCTGCCGGAGGACCACTCCCCCGCGGCGACGATGGCCCAGGCGGGCGCCGCCAAGGGGGCGCCCACGGAGATCGCCAGGGCGCACCACGGCTCCGTCTCCAAGGAGGAGCGGGCCGGTATCGAGAACGCCCTGAAGGAGGGCCGGCTGCCCGCGGTCGTGGCGACGTCCAGCCTGGAGCTGGGCATCGACATGGGCGCGGTGGACCTGGTCGTCCAGGTGGAGTCGCCGCCGTCGGTCGCCAACGGGCTCCAGCGGGTCGGGCGCGCCGGCCACCAGGTCGGCGCCGTGTCCAAGGGCGTCATCTTCCCCAAGTACCGGGGCGACCTCGTGCAGACGGCCGTGGTGGCCGAACGCATGCGCGGCGGCGAGATCGAGGAGCTCCGGTACCCGCGCAACCCCCTCGACGTCCTGGCCCAGCAGATCGTCGCGATGGTCTCCATGGACGAGTGGACGGTCGACGACCTCGAATCCCTCGTCAAGCGCGCCGCCCCCTACGCCACGCTTCCCCGGTCGGCGCTGGAGGCGTCCCTGGACATGCTCGCCGGGCGCTATCCCAGCGACGAGTTCGGCGAACTCCGTCCCCGTCTTGTCTGGGACCGCGTGACCGGCGTGCTGCGCGACCGTCCGGGCGCCCAGCGGCTCGCCGTGACCAGTGGCGGGACGATTCCGGACCGCGGCCTGTTCGGGGTGTTCCTCGTCGGCGAGAAGGCGTCGCGCGTAGGCGAACTCGACGAGGAGATGGTGTACGAGTCGCGCGTGGGCGACGTGTTCGTCCTCGGTGCGAGCTCATGGCGGATCGAGGACATCACCCCCGACCGCGTGCTCGTCTCCCCCGCCCCGGGCCAGCCCGGCAAGCTGCCGTTCTGGCATGGCGACACGCTGGGGCGTCCGGCCGAACTGGGCCGCGCGCTCGGTTCGTTCACCCGCGAGCTGGCCCGGCTGCCCCAGGAGGAGGCGCAGGAGCGCGTCACCTCGGCCGGCCTGGACGACTGGGCTTCCGCCAACCTCGTCTCCTACCTGACCGAGCAGCGTGAGGCCACCGGTCACGTACCCGACGACCGCACGATGGTCGTCGAACGGTTCCGCGACGAGCTCGGCGACTGGCGCATGGTCGTCCACTCGCCGCTGGGCGCTCGTGTGCACGCTCCCTGGGCGCTCGCCATAGCCGGCCGCCTGCGCGAGCGGTACGGCGTCGACGCTCAGGCCATGCACGCCGACGACGGCATCGTCATCCGCATCCCGGACATGGACGAGCCCCCCGGCCTCGACCTCGCCGTCTTCGACGCCGACGACATCGAGCGCATCGTCGTCGACGAGCTGGGCGGGTCGGCGCTGTTCGCCGCCCGGTTCCGCGAGTGCGCGGCGCGCTCGCTGCTGCTCCCCCGCCGCCGTCCCGACAAGCGCATGCCCCTGTGGCAGCAGCGCCAGCGCGCCGCGCAGCTCCTGGCCGTGGCGAGCAAGTACCCGTCGTTCCCGATCGTGCTGGAGACCATGCGCGAGTGCCTGCAGGACGTGTTCGACGTCCCGGGCCTGGTGCAGCTCATGCGCGACCTGTCCGGACGCAAGGTCCGCATGGTGGAGGTGGAGACCTCCGAGCCGTCCCCCTACGCGCGTTCCCTGCTGTTCCACTACGTCGGCGCGTTCATGTACGAGGGCGACTCGCCCCTCGCGGAGCGCCGCGCGCAGGCTCTCGCGCTCGACTCGGCGCTCCTCGCCGAACTGCTCGGCCAGGCCGATCTGCGCGAGCTGCTCGATCCCGACGCCGTCGCCGAGACCGAACGCGAACTCCAGCGCCTCGCCTCCGACCGCCGGGCCCGTGACATGGAGGGCGTCGCCGACCTCCTCCGCACGCTCGGCCCCCTCAGCACGGCCGAAGCGGCCGAGCGCACACTGCCCGCGAGCCTCGGCGCCCCACCGGACGAGACCGCGGCCACGGCGGGTGACGAAGAGACCGCCGCGGTCAGCGAGCCCGTCCCGGGCGGGGTGCTGGTCCAGGTGTCGCGGTGGCTGGCGGAGCTCGAGGCGACACGGCGGGCGATCCGCGTGCGGATCGCCGGGGAGGAGCGCTGGGCCGCCATCGAGGACGCCGCCCGGCTCCGGGACGCGCTCGGCGCGCCGCTGCCGGTGGGGGTGCCGGAGGCGTTCCTCGAACCGGTCGACGACCCGCTCGGCGACCTGGTCTCCCGGTACGCGCGCACGCACGGGCCGTTCCGGGCGGCCGAGGCCGCCGCGCGCTTCGGGCTGGGCGTCGCCGTGGTCGTCGAGACGCTGCGGCGGCTGTCGGGCGCGGGCCGGGTCGTCGAGGGGGAGTTCCTCCCGGTCGGTTCCGTGACAGGCCCGCTGACGACCGAGTGGTGCGACAGCGGCGTGCTGCGGATGCTCCGGCGGCGTTCCCTGGCGCGCCTGCGCGCCGAGGTCGAGCCGTCCCCGCCGGAGGCGCTCGGCCGGTTCCTGCCGGTCTGGCACGGCATCTCGGGCGGGTCGCGGCTGCGGGGCATCGACGCGCTCGTCCAGGCGATCGAGCAGCTGCAGGGCGCGGCGGTCCCCGCCTCCGCGCTGGAGTCGCTGGTCCTGCCGTCGCGGGTGCCCGGCTACACCCCGGCCATGCTCGACGAGCTGACCTCGGCCGGCGAGGTCGTGTGGGCGGGCCAGGGAGGGCTGCCGGGCGGCGACGGCTGGGTGGCGCTGTACCTGGCCGACACCGCCCCGCTGCTCATGCCGGCCCCGGCCGAGATCACGCTCACGCCGGTGCACCAGGCCGTCCTCGACGCCCTCGGCGACGGCGGCGCGCTGTTCTTCCGGACGCTGTCCGACCGCGTGAACAAGCAGGCCACCGCCAACGACGCCGACCTCGTCACCGCCGTGTGGGACCTCGTCTGGGCGGGCCACCTCACCAACGACACGCTGGCCCCGCTGCGGTCCGCGCTCGGGTCGGGCCGTCCGACGCACCGTTCCCGGACGACGCGCCGCGGACGTCCCGTCCTGCCGTCCCGGACGGGTCCGCCCACGGTCGCCGGACGCTGGTGGCCGCTCCCCGAGAGCGAGGCCGCCGCGACCCTGCGCTCCCACGCGCTCGCCGAGGCGCTCCTGGAGCGGTACGGCATCGTCATCCGCGGCGCCGTCGCCGCCGAACGCACCCCCGGCGGCTTCTCCGCCGTCTACCCGGTCCTGCGCGCGTTCGAGGAGACGGGGCGCTGCCGGCGCGGCTACTTCGTCGAGGGCCTGGGGGCCGCCCAGTTCGCGCTGCCGGGCGCCGTCGACCGGCTCCGGGCGCTCCGCCCGGCGGCGGCCGCCGCACCGGACGACATCTCCGCCCTCTGGGAGACGCCCGGCAAACCCGCGGTCCGCGCGCTCGTGCTCGCGGCGGCCGATCCCGCCAACCCGTACGGCGCGGCGCTGCCCTGGCCGGAGCGCGCCGACGAGGTCGCCAGCGGCCACAAGCCGGGCCGCAAGGCCGGCGCGCTCGTCGTCCTGGTCGAGGGGCGCCTCGTCCTCTACGTCGAGCGCGGCGGGCGGACGCTCCTGACCTGGGACGACGATCCCGGCGTCCTGCAGCCGGCCGTCGACGCGCTCGCCCTGGCCGTCCGCGAGGGGGCGCTCGGCAAGCTGACCGTGGAGCGCGCCGACGGCGAGGCGATCGGCGACTCCCCGCTGGCCGCCGCGCTCGAGTCGGCCGGGTTCCATCCCACGCCTCGCGGGCTGCGGCTGCGCTCCTGACCGCCCGAGCCCCGAAGCGCGACGGTCACGGCGGCGGCGCATACGAGCACGCCCAGGAGTGACGGCAGGGTGAGCGTGCTGCCGAACATCAGCCATCCCCACAGCATCGTCGTGGGCGGTGTCAGGTAGAGCAGGGCGGACACGCGCGCGACCCCTGTGCGCCGGACGTTGACCCAGTACAGCCCGTACCCGCCGAACATCGCCAGCACGACGAGGATGGCGATGGCGGTCCAGAACGCGGGGTCGGCCGGCGGAACCAGTGAGCCGTCCACGCCGGCGAAGCCCGAGAACACCACGGCGCTCACGCCGGCCTGGACGGCCAGCGCCTCCGGGAGCTCCAGCGAGGGGCGCGTGCGGCGTTCGACGAGGGTGGCGCCGACGAGGGAGAGCATGGCGGCGAAGGGAAGCGCGTACGCCCAGGCCGGGGCGTCCGCGCTCAGGTCGCCGCCGACGACGAGGGCGACGCCGCCGAGACCGGCGGCGAACCCGGCGAGTTGCCGGCGGCCGACCGGTTCGCCGAGCAGGGGCGCGGCGAGCGCGACCGCGACGAGCGGCTGCAATGCCGTGATCAGGCTGTTGACGCCCTCCACGACGCCGTGCTCGGCGGCGAGGAACACGCCGGAGAGGTAGCCGACCTGCCCCAGCGTCCCGATCAGGGCGTGCAGGGCCAGGTCCCGGGGCGGGATCCGGCGGCGGCGCCACAGCAGCCAGATGCCGAGCGCGCCCGCGCCGATGACGAACCGCCAGGCCAGCAGCGCGCTCGCGGGCGCGCTGCGGGTGCCGAGCTCGGCGCCGACGAACCCGGAGCTCCACATGACGACGAACGCGGCGCCCAGCAGGGCGTCCGATCGGCGGATGTCCACTGGCCCTCCCGAGGTATACATACCGGTATACCTACAACGTAGCCATACCGGTATGTATACTCCGAGTCACCCCCGGAGGAAGGAGCCGAGATGTCCGCGCACGACCGGCCGCTCACCCCCGCCGCCCGGCGGGTCCTCCAGGCCGCGAGCGAGCTGTTCTACGAGCGCGGCATCGGCTCGGTCGGCATGGAGCTGATCGCCGCCGAGGCGGGCGTCACGAAGAAGACCGTCTACGACCGGTTCGGCTCGAAGGACGCGCTGATCCTGGCCTACCTGCGGGCCCGCGACGAGCGGTGGCGCGCCTTCACGACCGGCCGGATCGCCGAGGCCGGCGGCGCCCGCGAGCGGGTGCTCGCCACCTTCGACGCCCTCGGCGAGTGGATGGCCGCCGAGTGCGGGCGCGGATGCTCGATGGTGAACGCCTGCGCCGAGCTGCCCGACCCGTCCCACCCGGTCCACGGGGCGGCCGCCGAGCAGAAGGCGTGGGTGCGCGCCCTCTACGCCGGCCTGGTGGGCGACGGCGTGCTGGCCGACCAGCTGCTCATCCTGCACGAGGGCGCGATCGTGGCCTTCAGCGTGGCCGGCGTCCGCGACGCGGCGGCCCTCGCCCGCGCCGCCGCCGAGGCGATCGTGCCCCGGGAGCTCAGCGCCGCCGCCCCCTGAACATGTTGATCAGCCCGCGCAGGGCCCGCTCGTCCAGGGACCCGAACGGGTTGTCGTGGACGAGGTAGGTCCAGGTCGCCGACGGCCGCTTCAGCCCCGCGGAGTCGAGGTCGACGCCGTCCTCGGAGGCGGTGAGGGCCTCGAAGGCGGCCACGGACCGCTTCCGCGCGTCGGACAGGAGCCGCTTGCCCGCCGGGACGGCCTCCCGGTTGAACTCGACCAGCGGGTCCAGGCCGCGGCCGAGCGACCGCAGGTGGATGCCCTCGCGCAGGTCGGCGAGGAAAGCCAGGTGCTCGGCCCAGCAGCGGTCCAGCTGGTACAGGACGATCTGCCGCGCGGCGCCGGCCACCGCCTCCGCGCCCGCGATCGCGGTGAGCTCGGCGTGCCGGTCCGGGGCGTCGGCCGCCATGGCCTTGTCGGCGGCGTCGCCGTGCAGGACGGCGTCGCGCTCGGCGAGCACCTCCCGCCGCTGGAGCCCGATCAGATGGTTGTACCGCCACGTGTTGCGGTGCAGCTCCAGGTCGACGCCCTCCGCGACGCGCTGGGCGTGGCCGACGATCCAGTGCGCGCCCTTGTCGGTGATGAGCCCGTCGTCTCCGGCGGGCGCCGTCGACTCCTCGTCCGGCGCGTAGCGGGTGACGAGGTCGTCCTGGAGGCTGGTGAAGAACACCGAGCCGCCGGGGTCGCCCTGCCGTCCGGCCCGGCCCCTGAGCTGGTCGTCCAGGCGGCTGCTGTGGTAGCGGCCCGTCCCGATGACCAGCAGGCCGCCGGCGCGCGCGACCCGGTCGTGGTCGGCGCCGTCCCGCTCGGCCGGGGCCGTGCCCGGGGCGGACGGCGAGGGGCTGCCGCCCAGCCGGATGTCGGTGCCCCGGCCGGCCATCTGGGTGGAGACGGTGATCGCGCCGTACGCGCCCGCCTCCGCGATGATCGCGGCCTCCTCGGCGTCGTTCTTGGCGTTGAGGACGACCCGGTCGAGCCCGGCGCGGGCCAGCCGGCGGGCCAGCCGCTCGGACTCGGCGACGTCGCCCGTCCCGACCAGCACCGGACGCCCCTCGGCGTGCGCGGCGGCGATCTCCTCGACGATCGCGACCTCCTTGTCGGCGGCGGTCGCGTAGAGGCGGTCCGGCTCGTCCTCGCGGACGCACGGCCGGTTCGGCGGGACGACCGCGATCGGCAGCGAGTAGAACTCGGTCAGCTGCCCGGCGACGGCCATCGCGGTGCCCGTCATGCCGCACCGGACGGGATAGCGCCCGATCAGCTCCTGCACGGTGATCGAGTCGAGGATCTCCCCGCTCGGGGAGGCGTCCAGGGCCTCCTTCGCCTCGACCGCCGCCTGCAGGCCGTCCGGCCAGCGCTGCAGCAGGGCGACCCGGCCCCGCGACTCGCTGACCAGCTTCACCGCGCCGTCGCGGACGATGTAGTCCACGTCGCGGTGCAGCAGGACCTCCGCGTGCAGCGCCACGTTCACGGCGGTGAGCGCGGCGAGGTTCTCCGGCGCGTAGAGGTCGAGCCCGAGGGCGCGCTCCACCTCGCGCGCCCCGGCCGCCGTGAGCTGGACGTTGCGCGCCTCGTCGTCGGTGGCGTAGTGCAGCCCGGGGCGCAGCCGCCGGACCAGGTCGGCGTGCCGCGGATCCGCGGCGTCGAGGTCGGCGGCGCCCGCGAGCACGAGCGGCACCATGGCCTCGTCCACCAGCACCGAGTCGGCCTCGTCGATCAGCGCGACGGACGGCTCGGGCAGCACGAGGTCGGCGGCGCCGGTGGCGAGCCGGTCCCGGAGCAGGTCGAACCCGACCTCGCTGACCGGCGCGTACGTCACGTCCGCCCGGTAGGCCTCGCGCCGCTCGGCGGGGGTGGACGACTGGCCGACCCAGGCGACGGTGACGCCCAGCATCGCGTAGAGCGGGCCCATCCACTCGGCGTCGCGCCGCGCCAGGTAGTCGTTGACCGACATCACGTGGACCCGGTGGCCGCGCAGCGCGTGCCCGGCCGCCGCCAGGGCGCCCGCCAGGGTCTTGCCCTCGCCGGTGGCCATCTCGGCGACGTGCCCCGACAGCATCGCGAGCGTTCCGAGGAGCTGCACGTCGAAGGGCCGCTCCCCCAGGGTCCGCCGGGCGGCCTCCCGGCCGAGGGCGCACAGCTCCGCGAGGTCCTCCTTCCGGCGGAGGGCGGACGCGGCGGCGGTCAGCTCCGCGTCCGGCAGCTCCCGGACGCGGGACTCGCGCGCCGCCGCCTCGTCCACCAGGGCGCGCAGCGGCGCGAGATCGACGCTTCCCGGCTTCTGGACGAGGCGCCGCAGACGGTCACGCAGCGCCATGAAGTCCCCTCGGTTCGTCGCTCACGGTTCCCCCAACGGGCGGGTAGAAGTCGGCGTTCCCCATGATCTCAGCGCGCCGGGCCCGGGACTGTCCAGGGCGGGCCTCCGCTGTTGGTCTGACCTCGAATTCATTCCTCGGGCGGATACCCCCCGGCCCTTTCGTTTGAGAGCATGGCCGCATCACGGGGTTTGCGGTGGCCCAGGGGAAAGCGCCACCGCGGAACGGGGTTTCGGCATGACACCTACGGCACGCAAGGCCGCCGCTCTCCGGCGCAAGCGTCAGATCATCAGCCAGACCGTCATCGACCGCGCGCTGAACGACCCTCGGCGTCATCCGGAGGTCGCCGTCGCGGCGGCGTCCGCCAAGTAGGGGAACGGTCCACCGCGCGATCGGGAAGCGCCCGCGCCCGCCGGGCGCGGGCGCTTCCCGCTTCGCCGACGCGCCTTCCTACGATGCCCCCGCGGCCGAGAAGACGTCGTCGCGGGCCTGCTCCAGCGCCGCGTGCAGGGCGCCTCGCAGGACGGGGTTGCCCTTCACGCCGGTGACGGCGACGGCGGGGCGGGTCGGGCTGATCCGGCCGACGATCGACTCGATGCGGGTGGCCAGCGGCCGCCCCCCGGCCCGGCCGAGGCTGCCCGACAGCACCATGAGCCCCGGGTCCAGGACGATGTTGACCGAGGTCACGCCGTAGGAGATGCGGTCGGCGAGCTCGTCGAGGAACGGCCCGCCGCGGTCCTCGTCGGCGGCGGCCGCGCGGACGCAGTCCACGGCGGTCGGCTCGGCGATGCCGTGCTGGTGGGCGAGGGCTCGGACCGCGTCGGCGCCCACCAGGGCCCCGTAGCCGCCGGCAAGGGTCGGGATCCCCCAGGTCGTCGACTCGGTGACCCCCTCGTCCTGCGTGGCGCGCCGGGCGGCTCCGACCGGCAGCGGCGCCCCGGGGACGGGAAGGTAGCCGATCTCCCCCGCGCCGCCCCACCGGCCGCGGTGCAGCCGTCCGCCCAGCATCACCGACAGGCCCATGCCGCGGTCGAGCCACATGAGCGCGAAGTCGTCGGCGTCGCGGGCGGCCCCGTAGGCCCGCTCGGCGATCGCGGCGAGGTTCACGTCGTTCTCGATGGTCACGGGGCGGCGCAGGTCGGTGCGCAGCGCGGCGAGGACGCCCTCGTGCCAGGCGGGCAGGTCGAAGGAGAACTGGACGTCGCCGGAGCGCGGGTCGACGACGCCGGGCGTCCCGATGACGAACGCGCTCAGCTTCGACACCGCGACCTTGGCCGAGCGGCACGCCTTGACGACGGCGCTGTGCACCATCTTGACGGGGTCGTCGGCGCCGTTGGGGTCCACGGTCACCTGGGCGACGATGTGGCCGGTGATGTCGGCGACGCCGGCCGTCACCCCGTCGGGCCCGACCTCCAGGCCCGCGACGTACGCGCTGGACGGGACGACCGCATAGAGTGCGGCGTTGGGGCCCCGCCCCCCGGCCTGCTCCCCCACCACCGAGACGAGCCCGCGCTCCTCCAGCCGTGACAGCAGCTGGGACGCGGTCACCTTCGACAGCCCGGTGTGCTCGCCGATCTGCGCGCGGGTGAGCGGGCCCTGCTCGACGAGCAGGTCCAGCGCCGCGCGGTCGTTCAGCTCACGCAGCAGCCTCGGCGTTCCCGGGCGTCTTGCCATTGCGACCCCTGATGTCTCAATCCGCTAACGAGCAGTTTTGTTTAGGAAAGTTTCTTGTTAGTTTACGCCCAAGCGCCGACCGGCACGGTACCCCGGGTCGGGGGCGCTCGCAGAGCGCGGACTGGCGAGCAGGGCGCCCGCGAGCGATGCGAACGCGAGAGGGGCATGGCTGGGACCCTAAAGGGTCCGCGCCGTCTCCACTCGCACCGCAGGCCACAAGGCCGCGCGAGGCGATGCCGGAAAGGAACCCCCAGTGAAGTACATCAAGGTTGCGGCCGTGACGGCCGCGATCGCCCTGGCCGCCACGGCCTGCGGCGGCGACGGCAAGGACGGCGACGCGGGCGACGGCAAGGACCCGGCGCAGCTCAAGGTCTGGATGATGGGCGACGGCACGCCCGAGCAGACCAAGATCCTCGACGGCGTCGAGGCCGAGTTCAAGAAGAAGCACCCGAACACCGACGTCCAGGTCAAGTACGTGCCGTGGCCGCAGGTCGCCACCACCTTCCAGAAGGCGGCGGCCGGCGGCGAGGGCCCCGACGTCACCGAGCTCGGCAACACCGACGTCCAGTCCCACATCGAGCAGGGCAGCCTCGCCGACATCACCGACGAGTTCAAGGGCTGGGCCGACGGCAAGACGCTGAACAAGACCGCGCTCGGCAACGACACCGCGGACGGCAAGACCTACGCGGTGCCGTGGTACGGCGGCGTCCGCGGCGTCTGGTACCGGACGGACTGGTTCCAGGAGCTCGGCATCCAGCCGCCGAAGACGTGGGCGGACCTCACCGCCGCCGCGAAGAAGGTGCAGGAGGCCAAGAAGGTCCCCGGCATCGGCATCCCGAGCGACCAGACCAACGCGCTGCTCAGCTTCGTGTGGGGCAACGGCGGCGAGGTCGCCGTCGACGACGGCAAGGGCGGCTTCAAGGGCCAGCTCGACCAGCCGCAGGCGGTCGAGGCGGTCAAGTACTACGCCGGGCTCGTCACCACCGAGAAGGTCGCGCCCGCCAAGTACGTCGGCAAGAACGAGCTGGAGGGCCCGCAGCGCGACTTCGCGCTCGGCAAGCTCGGCATGTACGTCGACGGCAGCTGGGCGCTCAAGGAGATGAAGAAGATCTCCGAGAAGAACGCCGACAAGTGGGGCGTCTTCCCGATCCCGAGCAAGACCGGCGGCAACGCCCCGGTCATGGCGGGCGGCTCCGACCTCGCGGTCTGGAAGGACAGCAAGGCCAAGAGCGCGGCCTTCGACTACATCACGCTGCTGAACGACGCCAAGAACGCCAAGATCTGGGCGGACTACAGCGGCTTCTCCTCCATGCGGTCGGACGTGAAGTTCTCCGACCCCAAGCTGGAGGTCTTCACCTCGATCGCCGGCAACACCAAGTTCCCGCCGATCAGCGCCGGCTGGGGCGAGTTCGAGCAGGCCAAGAAGGTGCTGCCGAACGCCGTCAAGGCGATCATGCAGGGCAAGTCCGCCGAGGAGGAGATGAAGAAGGCGAACGAGCAGGCCAACACGCTGCTGAACCCGTAGTACCCGGCTGATCGGAACGTCCATGCTCGACACCGCTCCCGCGGTGCGGAGAGCGCCCGGCCGGAGAACGTCCGGCCGGGCGCGCCCCCGCCGCAGGCCCCGCTTCGGGCCCTACCTGCTGATCGCGCCCACCGTGCTCGTGATCGCCGTCCTGATGTTCTGGCCCATGATCCAGATCGGGGTCATGTCGTTCCAGAAGGTCGGCAACCGCCAGCTGCGCGGCGAGCCGGCCGAGACGGTGGGGACCGAGAACTTCGACAAGATCTTCAACGACCCGTTCTTCTGGCAGACCCTGCGGCACACCGTGCTGTTCGCCGTCGTCGCGGTGTCCCTGACCCTGGTCGTCGGGACGCTGGTGGGGCTGCTGCTCAACAAGCTCGGCAAGCGGATGTCGAGCTTCGTCGCCGGCGGCGTCATGGTCGCCTGGGCGACCCCGCCGGTCACCGCCGCGATCATCTTCAGCTGGCTGTTCGGCACCACCGGCGGCCTGGTCAACTGGTGCCTGGACCTGCTGCCGAACTTCCTGGTCGGCGGCGGCTGGAGCGACTACAACTGGTTCGCCACGCCGCTGTCCACCTACACCGTCCTCACCGTGTGCGTCGTCTGGCAGGCGTGCCCGTTCGTCGCGGTGTCCGTGCTGGCCGGGCTGAAGAGCGTCCCGGGCGAGCTGTACGAGGCGGCCCGGGTCGACGGCTCCGGACCGTGGCGGACGTTCTGGAGCCTCACCTACCCGATGCTCAAGCCGATCTTCCTCGTGCTGGTCGTCATGTCGATCATCTGGGACTTCAAGGTCTTCACGCAGCTGTTCATCATGGCCGGGATGGCCAACCGCGACGCGTTCAACCTGTCGCTGTACGGCTACTCCGAGGCGTTCGGCTCGCTGAATCCGAAACTCGGCATGGGCTCGGCGATCGCGCTCGTGCTCACGCTCATCCTGCTCGTCGTCACCGCCCTCTACGTGCGGGTCATGGTCCGTCAGGGGGAGACCCGATGAGGCGCCTGCCGCGCAAGCTGCTGCTGAACGGGACGGGCCTGCTGGTCTTCGCGATCGCGGTGTTCCCCGTCTTCTGGATGGCCTCCACCGCGTTCAAGCCCAACACCGAGATCTTCAGCACGACGCCGAAGCCGCTGCCGTCCCATCCGACGCTGGAGCACTTCGACCTGGTACTGAACGGCGGCATCGCCGAGGTCTCCTTCTGGGAGTACTTCCGCAACAGCGCGATCCTGGCGCTCGTCACCGTCCTGGTGTCGGGGCTGCTCTCGCTGATGGCCGCGATCGCCGTCGCCCGCTTCCGGTTCCGCTTCCGCACCACCTTCCTGATCATGCTGCTGGTGGTGCAGATGGTCCCGTGCGAGGCGCTGGTCATCCCCCTGTTCCTGGACCTGAAGCAGCTGGACCTGCTGAACAGCCTGGCCGGCCTCGTCATCGTCTACATCGGGTTCGCCGTCCCGTTCGCGATCTGGATGCTGCGCGGCTTCGTCGCCGCGGTGCCCCGCGAGCTGGAGGAGGCCGCCGCCATCGACGGCGCGGGCCCCGTCCGGACGTTCCTGCGCGTCATGCTCCCGCTCGTCGCGCCCGGCCTGGTGGCGACCAGCATCTTCTCCTTCATCACCGCCTGGAACGAGTTCATCTTCGCGTTCACGTTCCTGGACGACCAGACCAAGTACACCCTGCCGATCATGCTGCAGTTCTTCTTCGGCCGCAGCGGCAACGCCTGGGGGCCCATCATGGCAGCGTCCACGCTGCTCACCATTCCCGTCATCGCCTTCTTCCTGATCGTCCAGCGCCGCATGGTGTCCGGGCTCACCGCCGGGGCGGTGAAGGGGTGACGACCGACGACATCGCGACCACGGCCGAGATCGCCCGGCTCGCCCGCGGCACGCTGCTCCCGTCCTTCCCCGGCGCGACCGCGCCCCACTGGGTCCTGGACGAGCTGGAGGCCGGCCTCGGCGGCGTCACGCTCTTCGCGCTCACCGGCAACGTCCCGAGCCCGGAGGCGCTGGCCGCGCTCACCGCGCAGATGCGCAAGGCCGGCGACCCCTTCATCACGATCGACGAGGAGGGCGGCGACGTCACCCGCCTCGGCGGCCACACGACCGGCAGCCCCTACCCGGGCAACGCCGCGCTCGGCGCCGTCGACGACCCCGAACTGACCCGCCGCATCTACCGGTCGCTCGGCGCCGAACTGGCCGAGGTCGGCGTCAACTTCAACTTCGCGCCGTCGGTCGACGTCAACACCGCCGACGACAACCCCGTCATCGGCACCCGCTCGTTCGGCTCGGACCCCGCGCTGGTCGCGCGGCACGCCGCCGCCGCCGTCACCGGCACGCAGGAGGCGGGCGTCGCCGCCTGCGCCAAGCACTTCCCCGGCCACGGCGCGACCGTGGACGACTCCCACCTCGGGATCCCGCTCGTCGACGCCGACCTGGACCTGCTGGACCGCCGCGAGCTCGTCCCGTTCCGGGCGGCGATCGCGGCCGGCACCCGCGCGGTGATGACCGGGCACCTCAACCTGCCCGCCATCACCCACGGGGCGCCGGCCACCCTCTCCCCGGAGGCGATCACCGGCCTGCTCCGCGAGCGGCTCGGCTACCAGGGCGTGATCGTCACCGACGCGCTCGACATGCAGGGCGCTAGCGGCGCCATCGGCATCCCGGAGGCATCCGTGCGGGCCCTCGTCGCGGGCGCCGACCTGCTGTGCCTCGGCCCCCGCGAGCACGCCGAGACCGTCGAGGCCACCCTCGCCGCGATCGACGAGGCCGTCCGCGCCGGGCGCCTCCCCCTCGCCAGGCTGGCCGACGCGGCCGAGCGCACCCGCCTGCTCAGGGAATGGCTCGCCGGGCACAGCCCCGCCGCCGTCGACCGGCCCGCCGGCCTGGAGGCCGCCCGCCGCGCCGTCCGCGTCACGGGCGCGCTGCCCGGCTGGACCGCGGCGCCCCTGGTCGTCGAGACCGAGTCGACGGGCAACATCGCGGTCGGCCCGACGCCCTGGGGCCTGCGCCCGTGGGCGCCCGACGCCGTCCAGGCCGACGGCGCGGACGGGACGGCGGAACGTGTCTTGGACCGTGCCAAGGGGCGCGGTCTCGTCATCGTCCTCCGCGACGCCCACCGGCACGCCGGCCAGCGCGCCCTCACCACCGCCCTCCTCACCGCCCGCCCCGACACCGTCGTCGTCGAGATGGGCCTCCCCGTCTGGCGCCCCCGCTCCGCCGTCTACATGGCCACCTACGGCGCCGCCGCCGCCAACGCCCAAGCAGCCGCCGAACTACTGGGACTGTGTTGATTGCCTTTTCTCCTCCTTCGGGCCTTGACGGCCCTCCATCGTCGAAAAATGCGGGCGATCGCTGCATCGCTCCGACTCGCCTTGGCGGCTCGCTTCGCGATCAGGTTCTCGCTTCGCTCGAACCTGCCTTCGGACGCGATCGCAACCAGTGAGGTTGTTGCGGGGTTGCGGTGGCGGCTGAGGTTGTTGGCGTAGTTGCGGTGGTGGCTGAAGTCGTTGCGGGGTTTGCGGTGGCGGCTGAAGTCGTTGCGGGGTTTGCGGTGGCGGCTGAGGTTGTTGCGTGGTTGCGGTGGTGGTTGAGGTTGGTGCAGTTGGGGGTGCTGGGGCGCGCGGGGGGTGTGGGGTGACCGCGTGGCCTTCTAGACCACGGCGCATCGCCGGACAAGAGCCCGGTTCCGGCGGTGCGCCGTGCTTCGGGGTTGGCGGGAGGGGCGCCGGGAACCGAAGTGGTCCTATCGGCAAGGGATAATGCGAATATGCGATTGTCCGCCCGGGTCGACTACGCGCTACGCGCCTCCGCCGAGCTGGCGGTCGCCGGGAGCCATCCGGTGACCGCGGTCCAGCTCGCCGAGGCCCAGCAGATACCGCCCAAATTCCTGGAGAACATCCTCGGCCAGCTGCGGCGGTCTGGGCTCGTACGAAGCCAGCGGGGGCCCGAGGGCGGCTACTGGCTGGCGCGTCCGGCCGAGCGGATCTCGATGGCCGACATCATCCGCGCCATCGACGGGCCGCTGCTCGGCGTGCGGGGCGAGCGGCCCGAGCACGTGGGGTACGAGGGGCCCGCGCGGTCCCTGCAGGAGGTGTGGATCGCGCTGCGCGCCAGCGAGCGGTCGATCCTGGAGCAGGTCACGCTCGCGCACATCGCCGCCGGCGAGCTCCCGCCGTCCGTCCAGAAACTGACCGAGGACCCGTCCGCCTGGGAAAGCCCCTCCCTGATCTGACATGCCCGAGGGCGACGTCGTCTGGCTGACCGCCCGGCGCCTGCGCGAGGCGCTGAAGGGGCGGGTGCTGACGCGCTCGGATTTCCGTGTGCCGAGGTACGCGACGGTCGACCTGCGCGGACGGACCGTCCTGGACGCGGTCTCGCGCGGCAAGCATCTCCTGGTGCGGGTGGAAGGCGGGCTGACCGTCCACACCCACCTGAAGATGGAGGGGCGCTGGCAGATCCGCAGGGCCGGGCCTCCGCCGCGCGACCACCGGGTGCGGCTCGTGCTGGCGAACGCGGAGTGGCAGGCGGTCGGGTACTCGCTGGGGGTGGTCGAGTTGCTGCGCACCGACGATGAGGCCGCGGCGGTCGGGCACCTCGGGCCGGACCTCCTCGATCCGGCGTGGGGGCCGGAGCTGGCGGCCGAGTCCGTCGCGCGGCTGGCGGAGGAGCCGGAGCGGGCGATCGGGGAGGCGCTGCTCGACCAGACGAGGGTCGCGGGAATCGGCAACGTCTACAAGGCCGAGGTTCTGTTCCTGCGGGGCGTGAACCCGTGGACCGCCGTGCGGAACATTCCCGACATCTTGGGGCTTGTGCAGCTCTCTCACCGCCTTCTGGAGGCCAACAAGGAGCGGCACGGCCACATCACGACCGGTGAGCTGGGGCGCGGCCGGGAGCACTGGGTGTACGGGCGCGCCGGACGTCCGTGCCGCAGGTGCGGAACGCGGATCGAGCGGGCGGAGCAGGATGAGCGGGCGACCTTCTGGTGCCCGCACTGCCAGCCGGTCGGCGCCCGCCCTGCCCCCTGAGAGCCCAGGGCGGGTCGCCGCCTTTCCGGGTCGCCGGATCCTGCGCCCTTGCGCAGAGCCTGCGCCGGTCCGTGTTCCAAGTCAATTCTCGGGTTTTGTTGGGCCTCTCCAAGGTCTAGCTTGGGTGGGTGACTTTGGACGATCTCCGTGTGTTCGTAGCGGTCTGTGCGGCGGGGAACCTGAGCGCGGTGGCGCGGGAGCTGTCGTGCAGCCAGTCGGCCGTCAGCCAGCACGTCAAGCGGCTCGAACGCGAGACCGGGCTCGTGCTGCTGGAGCGGCGGCCGCGCGGGGTGGCTCCGACCCGCGCGGGACGCGTCCTTCACGAGGCGGCGCGGGAGGGGATCGCCGGGCTGGACGCCGCGCTGCGCCAGCTCGACGATCTTCGGCGGGGGGTGGGGGGCACCGTCCGGGTCGCGACCGGGGCCACGACCGTGCGGCATTTCATGGCGGCGGGGGTGGCGGAGTTCCGGGATCGGCACCCCGACGCGGCGCTCCAGTTCGAGACCGCCGGGTCGAGCCGCCGGTGCCTGGAGGCGGTCCGGTCGCACACGGCGGATCTGGCGTGGGTGACGATCGGGCCGGCGCTGGAGGGCGTCGAGCAGCGGGCGTCGTGCGAGCTGCCGTGGGTGCTCGCCGTGCACGCGGACGATCCGCTCGCCTCGCGGGCGTCCGTGGCGCTGGGCGAACTGGCCGCGATCCGCTACATCGAACTGCCCGCGCACTCGACGTCCCGCGTCCATCTGGAGATGCATCTGGAACGCCACGGAGTGCGGCTCGCGTCCACCACGAGCGTCGCCGACTGGGACACCGCGCTCCTGCTGGCCGAACTGGACCTCGGCCAGGCGATCCTGCCCGCGCTGCCCGGATGGGGAGCGGGGCCGGGAGACGTCCGGCTGGTTCCGATCCCGGAGCTGCCGCCGCTCACCGCCGGATGGGCGGCGCGCCGCTGGGACGCCCTGAGCCCGCTCGCCGTCGAGTTCGCCGAGACCGTCCTGGCGCATCTCTGATCAGCGGACGGTCACCCGCCCGTTCGCCACGGTCAGCACCACCTGCGGGGGGCCTTCGCCGCAGTGGGGGCCGTTGGGGAACGTGGCTTTCGGTGTGACGTCGAGGCGCTGGGTGAGAGAGGTCCGGCCCTTCGCGTCGCGCAGCTTGAGGGTGATGTCGACGGGCTCCTTGGGGAGGCCGGGGAGCCGCGCGAAGCCCGACTTGCCGCCGTCCGGCGACGCGGAGGCGCCACAGACGGCGTCGGGGCCGTCGCCGTCGCAGCCGGTCGAGACGGCCTTCGAGGTCGGCGCCAGCTCGATCCGGGGGTCCTGGCACGTCCCGTTCCAGCACGCCCGCAGGGAGGCGGCGGCGACGCGCGAGCCGTCGGGGACGACCAGGTTCACGCCGGCCTCGGATCCGATCATCGTGCAGGGACGGCCCGCGCCGTCGCTTCCGGAGCCGCAGGCGGCCAGCGCGAGCAGGGCGGCGGCGAGCGGCAGGGCTCGGGAGAGTGCGTGCATCCCTCATAATCCGCAGATCGCGGATCAAATCGGGGCGGAACGCAGAAAACCCCGGTCCTCGCCGGGCGGCGGGCCGGGGTCTTCGCCGGTGGGTCAGGTCTGCGCCTGGAACATCCAGTGCTGCTTCTCGAGCTCGGCGGTGATGCTGATGAGCAGGTCCTGCGTCACCGGGTCCGGCTCGTCGGTCGCCTCGATGCGCTCCCGGAACCGCGCGATGATCTGCGCGAGGATGTCGGTGATCGCGGCGACGACCTTGTCGTCGGCGAGGTAGCCGGCCTCCAGCTGCGGGATCGTCGTACGGTCGGCGACCGTGCGCACGCGGCCGTCGGGGTTCGCCCCGATCGCCACGGCGCGCTCGGCGACGTCGTCCTGGCCGCTGCGGGCCAGCGCGACGATCTCGTCGAGGTGCTCGTGGACGACCTTGAAGTTGCGTCCGGTGAGGTTCCAGTGCGCCTGCTTGGCGACCAGAGCGAGATCGATCAGATCGATGAGAGCGCCCTGCAAAGCGTCCCCGGCGGCCTTCAGTGCCGCGTCGTTGAGCGGGCTCTTGACCGACGCCATGAACGGGCTCCTTCCGCATCGTTACGGTTATCCGTTACAACACGGGAAGCTCCCCGGGAATGCCGAGTTCATGCCGTGAGGCCGCGCACACCCGCGACCCCGGGTCGGGGCATGAACGCGCCGGAAACGGTCAGGCGGCGACCATGTCGGCGCGAAGCTCGCCGGTGATCTCCTCCGGGGTCTCCGGAATGCTCTCGGCGGAGATGCGCTCGTGCTCCGGCGCACCCGCCATGACGGGCTCGTGCTGCAGCTCGGCGAGGGCAAGCTGATCCGCGACTTCCCTCAGCACATGCGACAGCGGGACGCCCAGGGCCTTGCAGATAGAGGACAGCAACTCCGAAGAGGCCTCTTTCTGACCCCGCTCGACCTCGGAGAGGTAGCCGAGTGACACCCGCGCTGCCGCGGACACCTCACGGAGGGTGCGTCCCTGGCGCAGCCGCAGCTGCCGCAGTACGTCACCGAGCAGCTGGCGAAGCAGGACCATCGTCTCGCTCCCTCCCTCAGTTCGGACCATCTGCCGGTTCCACCGTACCCGCCTTGGCGGCGGCGGTGGCAGACCGTTGATTTCGTGTTCGCTCGCAACGTAACGCTGTAATCAGCCCCGATCTTCCCGATCTGCCCGAGCCTCTCCGCTCACGTCGGCGACGTCAAGTCCCAGCAGCCGGCGTCTCAGCAGCTCAAGCGCGTGCACGACGGTCATCCGGCGGATCACCGCACGGATCTCCGGCCCCGTCCCGGGCACCGGGAGTTTCGGTCCGACCACCGTCAGCGAGTCTCCAGGTCCGGCCAGGCCGATATAGACCGTTCCCACGGGACGGCCGTCCTGCGGATCGGGGCCGGCGACGCCCGTGACCGCGAGCCCGTACGTCGCCCCGACCGCGTCCCGGACGCCCGCGGCCATCCCGGCGGCCACGTCCGGGTGGACGGCCCCGTGCTCGGCGAGCAGGTCGCCCGGCACGCCGAGCAGCCTCTGCTTCAGGTCGGTCGCATAGGTCACCATGCCGCCCGCGTAGGTGCCGGACGACCCCGGCGTCGCGGTCAGCTCGGCGCCGATGAGGCCGCCGGTCAGCGACTCGGCCGTGGCGACGGTCTCGCCCCGCTCCAGGAGCAGCCGGTGCACGACCAGGCCGAGTGACTCGTCGTCGACCCCGTAGACCGACGGGCCGAGCAGCTCCCGGACGCGCGACTCCACGTCCAACAGCCGCCCGGCGGCGTCCCGGCCGGCCACGGTGATCCGGATCTTCACCTCGGCGGGGTCGGGCAGGTAGGCGAGCTTCACCCCGTCCATCGCCTCCACCTCGGCCAGGCGGGTCGCGATGACCGACTCCCACAGCCGGGCGGTGCGCAGCGTGCGGCGCGCGACGGACGGCAGCCCGGCGACCTCCGCGAGCTCCGGCAGGACGACCTCGTCCATGATCGTGCGCATCTCGAACGGCACGCCCGGCAGCGCGTAGGCGACCCCGCCGGGCAGCTCGACGCGCAGGCCGGGAGCCGAGCCGGCGGAGTTGGCCAGCAGCCGCGCGCCCTCGGGGACGTCCGCCATGCGCAGCGCCATCGGCTGCAGCTCGCGGCCGGCCCGCGCGACCCGCTCTCGCAGCCGCCGCTCCAGCTCCGGGTCGCGGACCAGGGCGACGCCCGCCGCCTTGGCGAGGGCGTCGCGCGTCACGTCGTCGTAGGTGGGGCCGAGCCCGCCGGTCGTGATGACCGCGTCGGCCCGGTCGAGCGCGGACTCGACCGCCGCGACGATCACGTCGAGCTCGTCGCCGACGACCACGCTGCGGGTGACCTCGACGCCGTGGTCGGCGAGCCGGCGGCCGAGCCACGCGGCGTTCCCGTTGATCGTGTCGCCGAGGAGCAGTTCGTCCCCCACGGTGAGCAGTTCGACCCGCATCGCGTCCCCATCCGTCCCCGCCGCGCGGGATCCGCCGCCTCGCGCGAGCATCCCCGAATCTACCGGCGAGGGCCCGCGACGGGCCCGGCGGATCGCCGGTTCACCGGAAAAACCGACCGAATGAGGACGCCGCCGGATCCCCGCCTTCACACCCGCCCCACCGGCATAACGCTTTTCCGTCGTCGCGAAAAGAGACGGCCGCGTTTATGTCCGCCGAGCCCGGACCGCGCCGGACGCTGCGCGCGGCCGGGACGCCGCCCGGGACGCGCATCGTCGCAGCACGTCATCGGCCCCGGCCGCCGACAATGGCGAGAAGCGCAGGTCACATTGTGAGTCAAAACTCATTCCGCCGATTCGTGCACGGGGACGCCGGCAGGGATAATCGAATAGCGCGGGGGCGCCCCTAAAGCGGGGCCGCGGGGCCACGACCGGGGTGGGCGTGGTCCCGCGGCCCACCTAATCCCGCGCCAGCCGGCGCAGCACGGTTCCGCAGCGGCGGGCATAGGCCCGCTGGAACACGCGCCCGAGCGGGCCGGCCAGCCTCGCGGCCGCCGTCGCCGGACGGCTGAAGGCCGTGACCGTCAGCCACACGTCGCCCTCGTCGTCCAGGTGCACGACGAACGACTCCTCCCCCGACTCCGGGTGGCCCGGAAGCGTGCCGTACGCCCATCCGGCGTAGCGCTCCTCCTCCCGCGTCCACACGATCCGGCAGGGCGCCTTCAGGCGCAGCGGCCCGGCGCCCAGCCCGATCACGACGCTCACCCCGGGTGCGGCGCGCGGCGCCGACGCCTCCACCCGGACCGGCAGCGCCCGGTGCATCCAGAACTCCATGACCGCGTCCGCGGCGTTCCGGAAGGACGCGGGACCCCGCCCGACGAGCGTCCGCTGCCGCATGTGCCGGTACCCGGCCGGGCGTTCGGCGTCACGCGTCGCGCCGACCTCCGGGTAGGTGAAGTCCTGCGCGGTCATGCCCTCGGCCTCCAAGCTGACGTATCCGCGTCAAGTATCGCCCGTACGCCTGGCCGCCCGGCCGGCCGGTCCGTAACGTCCGACGCATGATCGCCGTTGTCGCCGCCCTGAACGTCTTCCCGGTCAAGAGCGCGGGGGCGGTCCCGGCCGCCGAGGCCGAGCTCTCGCCGGACGGGCTGCGCCACGACCGGGAGTTCATGCTCGTCCGTCCTGACGGGCGGCATCTGTCGCAGCGAGAAGTCCCCGAACTGGCGCTGCTCCATCCCGCGTTCGACGGTGTGAAGCTCGTCGTCCACACCGCGCTCGCACCCGCGCCCCTGATCTGCGTGGCGGTGGACGGCCCCGCCCGCGACGTCACCGTGCACCGCCGTCCGTGCCGGGGAGTGGACCAGGGCGACGAGGCGGCCGGCTGGTTCTCCGAGACCCTGGGACTCCCCTGCCGGCTCGTCCGCTTCAGCGGGACGCGCCCCACCGCGCTCGGCGGCGGCACCCTGACGTACGCCGACGGCTACCCCGTCTCGGTGCTGTCGGAGGAGTCGCTCGACGACCTGAACCGGCGGATGGGCGCCCGCCTCCCGATGGCGCGCTTCCGTCCCAACATCGTCCTGCGCGGGCTCGGCCCCTACGGCGAGGACTCCGTCACCCGGCTGCGCGGCGACCAGGTGGACATCGAGCTCGTGAGGCCGTGCGGCCGGTGCGTCATCGTCAACACCGACCAGGACACCGCCCGGCGGTCTCCCGAGCCGCTGCGCGCTCTCGCCCGGTACCGCGCGGAGCGCTTCGACGGCGCCCGCGAGATCATGTTCGGAAGGCTCGGCGTGCTGCGCGCGCTCGGCGCCCTCCGCGTCGGCGAGGAGCTCACCGCCTCCTGACGGCTCGCGACGCGCCGGCGCTCAGGAGGTCTCGTCGGACGTGCGGCGCATGCGCCAGGCCTGGACGACGTAGTCGATCCCGGTGACGACCGTGACGACGAGCGCCGCGCCCATCGTGACCCAGCGCAGGTAGTCCAGGGGGCCCGGCAGGATGTAGAAGCCGATGGCGAAGACCTGGAGCGTCGTCTTCAGCTTGCCGCCCTTGCTCGCCGGGATCACGCCGCGGCGGATGACGACGAACCGCATCACCGTGATGCCGATCTCGCGGACGAGGATGGCGGCGGTCACCCACCACCACAGCTCGCCCATCGCCGACAGGCTGATCAGCGCCGCCCCGGTGAGCGCCTTGTCCGCGATCGGGTCGGCGATCTTGCCGAAGTCGGTGACGAGGCCGCGCGCCCGGGCGATGTCGCCGTCGATCTTGTCGGTGATCGAGGCGACCGCGAACACGGCGAAGGCGGCGAACCGCCAGCCGGTGCCGTCCAGGAAGAACAGCCAGACGAAGAGCGGCACCAGCGCGATCCGCAGGAGCGTGAGCGCGTTGGCGATGTTCCACACGCCGGCCTGTGGCGGATCCGGCGTGCCCGCGACCGGCTCGGGCGTGCCGGCGATCACGAGACGTCCGCGACGAGGTCCACCCCGTCGCTGCCCACGACCCGGGCCTCCACGATGTCGCCCAGCGCGAGCCCCTCGCCGCGCACCAGGACCGTCCCGTCCACCTCGGGCGCCTGGTGCTCGGCGCGGCCCTCGAAGCCGCCGTCCCGCGCCCCGTCCCCGGCCTGGTCGGCCTTGTCCTCCAGCAGGACGCGGACCACGGAGCCGACGCGGTCCTCGGCGCGCTGCGCGGTCAGCTCCTCGGCGAGGCCGGACAGCTCCTCCACGCGGGCGGCGACGTCGGCCGGGTCGAGCTTGCCGTCCAGGTTCGCGGCCTCCGTACCCTCCTCGTCGGAGTAGCCGAACACGCCGACGGCGTCGAGCCGGGCTGCGGACAGGAACTCCACCAGCTCCTCGAAGTCGTCGTCGGTCTCGCCGGGGAAGCCGACGATGAAGTTGGAGCGCACGCCCGCCTCCGGCGCCAGCGCCCGGATCTGGTCCAGCAGCCCGAGGAACCGCTCCCGGTCGCCGAACCGGCGCATGGAGCGCAGCACCGGGCCGCTCGCGTGCTGGAAGGACATGTCGAAGTACGGCGCGACGCCGGGCGTGCCGCAGATCGCCTCGATGAGGCCGGGGCGCGTCTCGGCGGGCTGCAGGTAGCTGACCCGCACCCGCTCGACGCCGTCGACGGCGGCGAGCTCCGGCAGCAGCTTCTCCAGCGCCCGCAGGTCGCCGAGGTCCTTGCCGTAGGACGTGGAGTTCTCGCTGACGAGGACCAGCTCGCGGACGCCGTGGTCGGCGAGCCAGCGCGCCTCCTCCAGCACCTCCGCGGGCGGGCGCGACACGTACGCGCCGCGGAACGCGGGGATCGCGCAGAACGTGCAGCGCCGGTCGCAGCCGGACGCCAGCTTCAGCGGCGCGACCGGGCCGCCGCCGAGGCGCCGCCGCAGCACCCGCGGACCCGACGCCGGGGGCACGCCGTCCGGCAGCTCGTCCTGCCCGCCGTGGCCCGGGTCGTGGGAGCCGTGCGCCCCCTGGCGCACGTCCGGGCAGATCGGCAGGAGGGAGCGGCGGTCGCGCGGGGTGTGCG
>NZ_JBEUPA010000063.1:0-41583 GCF_040492065.1 Actinomadura sp. NPDC000929
CGCCGCCGCGCCGACGCCCAGGGCGGCGCGGGCGGCCACGAGATGGCCCGGCGCCTGGGCCAGGCCGCCGGCGAGGGACGCCAGGCCGAACAGGACGAGCCCGAGCAGGAGGACGGGTTTGCGGCCGTACCGGTCGGCGGCCTTGCCTCCGAGCAGGAGCAGCCCGCCGAAGGAGAGGGCGTAGGCGTGGATGACCCAGGTCACCCCGACCGCGCCGAACCCGAGGCCGGCGGCGATCCGCGGGAGCCCGACGTTCACCACCGACAGGTCCAGCGACACCATGAACTGCACGACGGCCACCGCGGCGAGCGTGAGCCCGGGGCGGATCCCGCTTCTGTCTTCGATCATGTGCATGCCTGACATCGTGGTGTTCGAGCAGGTCAGCGCACATCGAGCGGGAGATGGCCTTTTCCACTGACGCCCGGAGCGTACGTTCAGTGCTACTACACCGCGAGATGTAGTGATTTCTCCGCCGTTCCGCCGAGGAATCTGGATGGAAACGGTCTTAATCTGCACGGATGAGCTCCATGAACGGGTGGCGGCCGCTCGTCCAGGACGGCCTGCTCGCCGTGGCGATGGCCCTCTTCCTGTCGGTCGTCGTGGCCATCACCCCGCACGCGGGGGCGCTCGACCTGGCCGCGGCCCTGGCGGGCTCGCTCGCGCTCGTCGCCTGGCGGCGGGCGCCCCTGGCGGCACTCGTCGTCAGCGCGGTCTGCATGCTCGCGCTCGCCGCCCACGTCCGGCCGGGCCCGGCGGCCGCCTTCCCCGTCATCGTGGCGGTGTTCGCCGCTTTCCGGGCGGGCCACCGGGTCGCGACGGCGCTGGTGGGCACGGCCTTCCTCGGCCTCGGCCTGATGGTGCGGCTGCCCAGCGCCGACGGGTCCCTGCGCGATCTCCAGAGCCTCTCGCTGCTGGTCGGGTGGTTCGCGGCGGCCGGGGTGACCGCGACGGTGACCCGGCACCGGCAGGCCTACCTGGAGGAGGCCGAGCGGCGGGCCGCCGAGGCCGAGCGCACCCGCGAGGAGGCCGCCCGGCGCCGCGCCGGCGAGGAGCGCCTGCGCATCGCCAGGGAGCTGCACGACTCCCTCACGCACAGCATCTCGATCATCAAGGTCCAGGCGGGGGTGGCCGTCCACCTGGCGCGCAGGCGCGGCGAGGACGTGCCGCCCGCGCTGCTGGCCATCCAGGAGGCCAGCGGCGACGCCATGCGCGAGCTGCGCGCCACGCTGGAGGTGCTGCGCGACGCCGACCGCTCCGACGGCGAGTCCCTCGCCAGCGGCCTCGACCGGCTCGACGACCTGGTGGAGCGGGCCCGCTCCATCGGGCTGCCGGCCACGGTGACGATCTCCGGCACGCGGCGCGACCTGCCCGCCGAAGTGGACCGGGCGGCCTACCGGATCGTCCAGGAGGCGCTCACGAACGTCTCCAGGCACGCGGGCGGCGCCGCCGCCGCGGTGCGCGTCGACTACGCGAGCGGAGAACTGGTCGTGCAGGTCGACGACGACGGCGAGGCCGACCCGGACGCGCCGCCCGTGCCCGGCACGGGCCTGCTCGGCATGCGCGAGCGCGTCGCGGCGCTCGGCGGGCGGCTGCGGGCCGGGCCCCGGCCCGAGGGCGGGTTCACCGTGCGCGCCGAGCTTCCCCTGGGAGATCCCTCGTGATCCGCGTGCTGCTCGTGGACGACCAGGCGCTCATCCGCGGCGGCTTCCGGGCCCTGCTGGAGATCGAGGACGACATCGAGGTGGTGGCCGAGGCCGCCGACGGCGAGCGGGGCGTCGCGCTCGCCGCCGAGCACCGGCCCGACGTCGCCCTCGTCGACATCCAGATGCCGGTGATGGACGGAATCGAGGCGACCCGGCTGATCGTCGCCGACCCCCGGCTGAGCGGCGTCCATGTCGTGATCCTCACCAACTACGGCCTCGACGAGTACGTCTTCAACGCGCTGCGCGCCGGGGCCTGCGGTTTCATGGTCAAGGACACCGAGCCCGAGGACCTGGTGCAGGGCGTCCGGGTCGCGGCCCGCGGCGACGCGCTGCTGTCGCCCGCGATCACCCGCCGTCTCATCGGCGAGTACGTCGCGCGCCGCCCGGAGCCCGCCCCCGAGGGGCTCGGCATGCTCACCAGGAGGGAGCGCGAGGTCGCCGTCCTGGTGGCCCGGGGCCTGTCCAACGACGAGATCGCCGCCCACATGGTGATCAGTCCGGCCACCGCGAAGACGCACGTCAGCAGGGTGCTGGCCAAGCTGCGCGTCAGGGACCGCGCCCAGCTCGTCGTGTTCGCCTACGAGTCGGGCCTCGTCACCCCGCGGCGCGCCTGAGCCCGCCGGGCGGCCTCAGGCCCCGCGCAGGGACGTGACGGCCTCCTCGGCGGTGGGGTGGAAGGCGAAGACCTGGTCGAGCCCGGTGATCTCGAAGACCCGGGTGAGGTCGGGATTCAGCCCCGCGAGCACGATCCTGCTCCGGGCCGCCTGCGCCCGGCGGTAGCCGGCGATGAGCACGGTGATGCCGGTGGAGTCGCAGTAGTTCAGCTCCGTCACGTCGAGCACGGCGCCGCCGCCGGGGGCCAGCGGCAGGGCTTCCAGCGCCTCCCGCAGGCGGGGGGCGGTGTGGTAGTCGAGGTCTCCCGCGACGCGCAGGACCGGGACCTCGGCCTCCTCGGACGGGAGGTTGACGGTGAAGGTGTGGTCGGTCACCGAAGAGGCTCCTGTCCGGACGGTTCGGCACGGCGGGGCACGGAGAGGGCCAGCAGCGCCGTGTCGTCGCTGACTCCCGCGCCCAGTTCCGTGAGCAGTTTATGGATGTTCGCCAGCAGATTATCCGCTCCGTCGAAGGGCGTGCTGGTCAGATGCGCGGTGAGACCCTCGTCGCCGAGCATCGCCCCGTCCGGGGTTCGTGCCTCGGTGAGGCCGTCGGTGTACAGCAGGAGGGCGTCGCCCGGGGCGAGGCGCACGCCGGCCTGCGCGAAGCGCGGTTCGGGCAGTATCCCGATGAGCTGCCCGCCCGGGGTGTCGACGGCCTCGACCGTGCCGTCCGCGCGGACCGCCAGGGCGGGCGGATGGCCGCCCCCGGCCAGCGTCACGGCGAACGAGCCGTCCTGTTCGGGGTCCAGGACCCCGAACAGGGCCGTGCAGAAGCGGGGGTCGCTCTGGTACTCCCCCTTGAGGACGGAGTCGAGGTTGCCGAGCGCGGCGCAGGGGTCGGGCTCGTAGATGGCGGCGGCGCGCAGCGTGTAGCGGGTGAGGGAGGTCAGGGCGGCGGCCTCGGCGCCCTTGCCGCACACGTCGCCGAGGAAGAACGCCCAGCGGCCGTCGTCCAGGGGGAACAGGTCGTAGAAGTCGCCGCCGACCTCGTCCTGGGAGACCGGGTGGTACGCGGCGGCGGCGTCGAGGCCGGGCACCTTCGGCAGGGCGGGCGGCAGCAGGGTGCGCTGCAGGGTGCGCACCAGGCGCTCGGCCCCGGTGCGCATGGTGCGCTCGGCCGTGATGGTGCAGATCGACGACAGCCGCAGTTCCAGCTCCTGGGCGACCAGGGCCGCCAGGTCCGTCAGGATGGCCAGCTGGTCCTCGGAGGCGTCGCGGGGGCGGGTGTCCAGCACGTTGACGGTGCCGAGGCGGTGTCCGTCCGCGGTGGTGATGGGGGCCGCCGCGTAGAACCGCACGCCCATCTCGCCGTGGACGAGCGGGTTGGCGGCCGTCCTCGGGTCGGTGAGCGCGTCCCTGACGACATACGGGCCGCCGTGCAGGATGGCGGAGGCGCACAGCCCGGGGTCGCGGTCGATCTGCGAGACGCCGTGCAGGCCGTGGGCCGCCTTGAACCAGATACGGTCGCTGTCCACGATGGCCACGGTGGCGATCGGCGCGCCGCAGCTGCGTGCGGCGAGGGAGGCGATGGTGTCGAACGTGCCGTCGGGCGGGGTGTCGAGGATCCGGTAGCGGCGGACGGCCGCGAGCCGCTCCCGTTCGGCGGCGGTGGGGGCGGGCACGGGTTCGAGGTGGCGGGCGTGCTCCGTCACCGTCACCTCCTCTGGTCGGGACCGTGGCGGCAGTCCCGCCAGACAGAGGGCTTTACCCTGTTTGTACTGCTTATCACGTAAGTAATGACCTGGACGCGCGGCCGCGACGGCGGCGGCGCGCCGCGGAAAGGCGCGGCACGACGGACGTCCAGGTTCTGGCGAAACGGTTGTTGCCTCCGGGTCATCCGGGGTAAAGGCAGGGCCATGCGGGGAGCGGGCGCGGCGGGCGTCCGCCGGATGCGGTAGGTGATCGCCTTAATGGAAGAGGGGTGCGGTGGCGCTTTCGGAGGACGCCGAGCGTTCTGAGGAGGCCGGACGCGAGCCGCGGGCGGGGGCCGGCGTCTTCTCCGCCGACAGGGAGATCGGCCCCGATCTCGCCGCGGTGGACTGGACGGCGACGCCGCTCGGCCCTCCGGACGGCTGGCCGCAGAGCCTGCGGACGGCGGTCGACATCCTGCTGTCGTCCCGCTTCTCGATGTGGATGGCCTGGGGGCCGCGGCTGACGTTCTTCTGCAACGCCGCCTACCGGCGCGACACGCTCGGACGCAAGTACCCGTGGGCGCTGGGCCGGCCGGCCCGCGAGGTGTGGACCGAGATCTGGCCCGACATCGGACCGAGGATCGACACGGTGCTCGGCACGGGGAACGCCACGTGGGACGAGGCCCTGCTGCTGTTCCTCGAACGATCGGGATACCCCGAGGAGACCTACCACACCTTCTCCTACAGCCCGCTGCGCGACGACGCGGGCGACGTGGTGGGCATGCTGTGCGTGGTCAGCGAGGAGACCGAGCGGGTCATCGGCGATCGGCGGATGACGACGCTGCGCGAGCTCGGATCCGACCCCAGCGTGATCCGGACCGAGGAGGAGACGCTGGCCTTCGTCGACCGGCAGCTCGACCGCAACCGGAAGGACCTTCCCTTCACGCTGACCTACCTGTTCGAGGACGGCGGGACGGCACGGCTCGCCGGGGCGACCGGCGTCGCCCGCGACCATCCGGCCGTCCCCGCCGCGATGTCGGCGGACGAACCGGGCGGAATCTGGCCCGCGGCGGTGCTCGCGCGGGGAGAATCGGTGCTGATGAAGCTCGATGATCCTCGGTTCGGGGCCCTTCCCTCGGGGGACTGGACCCAGCCGCCCGACCAGGCCCTGGTGGTGCCGCTGCTGCGGCAGGGCCGCGCGCCGTACGGCTTCCTGGTGGCCGGGCTCAACCCCTACCGCCAGCTGGACGATGCCTACCGCGGTTTCGTGGAACTGGCGGCCGGGCACGTCGCGGCGGGCATCGGCAGCGCCCGCGGCTACCAGGCGCAGCGGCGGCGCGCCGAGGAGCTCGCCGAACTCGACCGCGCCAAGACGACGTTCTTCTCCAACATCAGCCACGAGTTCCGCACCCCGCTGACCCTGATCATGGGCCCGGTGCAGGAACTGCGCGCGAGCCTGGAGGGCGCCGGCGAGCAGGTGCACCGCGAGCTGGACGTCATCCACCGCAACGGGCTGCGCCTCGGCAGGCTCGTCAACTCGCTGCTGGACTTCTCCCGCATCGAGGCCGGCCGGATGCAGGCGCGGTACGAGCCGGTCGACCTTCCCGAGGTCACCGCCGAGCTGGCCAGCGTCTTCCGCTCCGCCGTGGACAGGGCGGGCCTGGCCTACACCGTCGAGTGCGAGCCGCTCCCCGAGCCGGTCTACGTCGACCGCGACATGTGGGAGAAGGTGATCCTGAACCTGCTGAGCAACGCGCTGAAGTTCACCTTCGACGGGGCGATCCACGTCCGGGTCGGCGTCGAGGACGGCCGGGCGCTGGTGACGGTGGCCGACACCGGGGTCGGGGTCGCCGAGGACGAGGTGCCGCGGCTGTTCGAGCGGTTCCACCGCGTCGAGAACACCCGCGCACGGTCCAACGAGGGCAGCGGCATCGGCCTGGCCCTGGTCAAGGAGCTCGTCGGCCTGCACGGCGGGACCATCGACGCCGCGAGCACCGAGGGCGAGGGCACGCGCTTCACCGTCCGGCTGCCGTTCGGGAGCGACCACCTGCCCCCCGGCGCGGTCGCCCCGCCGCGCTCCTCCACGGCCGCGTCCGTCACCGCCGACCCCTACGTGCAGGAGGCGCTGCGCTGGCTGCCCGCCGAGCATCCCGGCGGGGACCCGAACTCGACCGACCCGACGCCGCCCGAGCCGGTCCCGGTGCCCGCGCCCGAGGTCCCGGCGCGGGTGCTGGTCGCCGACGACAACGCCGACATGCGCGAGTACCTCACCCGGCTCCTGCGGGGCGCCGGCTACGAGGTGGAGACCGTCGCCGACGGCCGGGCGGCCCTGCGGGCGGTCCGCGAGGGCGGGATCGACATGGTGGTCAGCGACGTCATGATGCCGTACGTGGACGGGCTGGAGCTGGTCGCCGCCCTGCGCGGCGACCAGCGCACCGCCGCCCTGCCGGTGCTGCTGCTGTCGGCCCGCGCCGGCCAGGAGGCATCGATCGAGGGCCTTCGGGCGGGCGCCGACGACTACCTTCTCAAGCCTTTCGCCGCCGCCGAGCTCCTGGCCCGCGTGCGGGCGAACGTGGAGCTGGCCCGGCTGCGCGGTCACCACGCTCGGTGGCGCACCGCGCTGGTCGACTCCCTCCAGGAGGCGTTCTTCGTCTGCGCGGAGGACGGCGGCGTCGTCGAGTTCAACACCGCCTTCACCGACATCCTCGGCTACGAGGCCGCCGGGCTGCCCTATCCCCCGAAGCCTCCCTGGTGGCCGGACGAGAAGACCGACTTCGAAGCGCACCGGCAGGTCGCCCAGGCCTTCGAGAGCATGCTCGTGCGGGAGCGCGGCACCTTCGACGTCCCCGTCAGGCACCGTGACGGCCATCGCGTCTGGGTCAGCGTCGCCTTCAACCACGTCCGCGACCCCGAATCCGGCCGGCGGGTCATCGTCGGCACCTTCCGGGACGTCACCGCCGACCACTACGCCATCCAGCGCGAGAGCGCCCTCGCGGCCCTCAGCATGCGCCTCACCGAGGCCGTGAGCCTGCGCGACACCCTGGTCGGCGCGCTGGAGGAGCTGCGGGACCTCTGGCACGCCGAGCGGGTGATGGCGGCCGTCTTCGGCGGCGGACCGCCGGAGCTGACCTCGACCGAGCCGGGGCAGAGCTGGCAGGACCTGTCCGAGGAGCGCCGCGGGGAGCTGGCCGCGCTGCGCGAGCACCCGCCTCTCACCCCCGTCGCCGAGCACCCCACCGCGATCACGCTCGAACACCCCCGGGGCACCCTCGTCCTCTGGATCGACCTGACCGAGCGGCGCCCGTTCACCGGCCAGGACCGGCTGCTGCTGTCCCTGCTCGCCGGGCGCCTCTCCCAGGGGCTCTCCCGCGCCAACCTGATCGACCAGCAGCGCGACACCGCCCTGGCCCTGCAGCGCGCCATCCTCGGGCCGTCCGAGCTGCCCGACGGGTTCGCCGTCCGGTACGAGCCGGCGGCGCGGCCGCTGGAGGTCGGGGGCGACTGGTACGACATCTTCGCCCTTCCCGACAGCCGCATCGGGATCATCGTGGGCGACTGCGTCGGCCGCGGGCTGGAGGCCGCCACCGTCATGGGCCAGCTGCGCAGCGCCTGCCGGGCCCTCCTGCTCCAGGACGCGGGCCCCGCGGGGACGCTCACGGCCCTGGACCGCTTCGCCGCCGGCGTGCCGGGGGCCCGCTGCTCCACCGTGTTCTGCGGCGTCCTCGACCCCGCGACCGGCGACCTCACCTATTCGAGCGCCGGGCATCCGCCCGCCATCCTCGCCCGGCCCGACGGCACCACCCAGCTGCTCGAAGGCGGCAGGTCCGTCCCGATCGCCGTCGGCTCCCCGCGGCCCCGGCCGGACGCCGCGACCACCATCCCCGCCCGGGCCACCGTGCTGCTGTACACCGACGGCCTCGTCGAACGACGCCGCCGCTCCCTGAACGAGGGCATCGAGCGGGTCGGGCACGCCGTCCAGGAGGGCGGCGAGCGGGGGGTGGACGAGCTCGCCACCCACATCATGACGAGCCTGGCCCCGCCGGGCGGCTACGACGACGACGTCGCGCTGATGCTGTACCGGCACCCCGCGCCGCTGGACGTGAGCTTCCCCGCCGAGTCGGCGCAGCTCGCCCCGCTGCGGGAGGCGCTGCGCGGCTGGCTGGCCCAGTGCCAGCTCCCCCGCCGCACCGCCCAGGGCGTGCTGGTCGCCGCCGGAGAGGCGTGCGCGAACGCCGTCGAGCACGGCCGGCCCGCCGCCGGCGTGCACACCGTCCGGCTGCGGGCCGAGGCCTTCGTCGACCAGCTGCACCTGACCATCGCCGACACCGGCCGGTGGAAGCCGCCCGGAGGGCCCGACGCCGACCTCAACCGCGGCCGCGGCACCGCCCTGATGCGGGCGCTGATGAGCAAGCTCACGATCACGCCCGGCCCGGACGGCACCACCGTCCACATGCACACCTGGATTGGCTCATGAGCACACCCCTGACCCTCAGGTCCGCCCGGCGCCCGGACGGGAGGGCGCTCGTGACGGCCGTCGGCGAGATCGACATGAGCAACAGCGGGGCCCTCGCCACGGCGCTGGACACCGCCCGCGAGGACGGGGGCGAACTCGTCCTCGACCTCACCGCGGTCGAGTACCTTGATAGCGCGGGGCTGAGCGTCCTGTTCGCCCATGCCGACCATCTCGAACTGATCGCTCCGGTTCTGCTGGAACCGGTGCTGACCCTCTCCGGCCTCCCGGAGCTGGCCACCGTCCGCCTCGCCCCGCCCGACGCCGCAGCGCCCGGTACCGACCACCCCTGACGTGCCCGGCGCGCCGACGGCGCAGGGCCCCGACCCAGAGAAAGCGGAACGACGTGGAGGCAACGCCATGGCCGAGGTGACCGGCCACGCGCGGAACGGCTGGACAGTGATCACGATGACCGGGGATCTGGCACTGGACACCGCGCAGCAGGCCGAGCAGCGGATGCGCGGCCTGCGCAGCGAGCACGGCGAGCACCTGGTGCTCGACCTGAGCGGGCTGCGGTACCTGGACTCGGTGGGCCTCAGCCTGCTGATGCGGTTCTACCTGGCGGCCGAGGGACGCGGCGGCAGCGCCGTACTGGCCGGACCGCTGCAGGACGCGGTCCGGCGCGTCCTGCAGATCACGCACGTCGACGAGCGCCTGACCATCCACCCGACCCTGGACGCAGCGCTGGCCGAGTCGCTGCCGCCGGGTGCGGGGCGCAGCGGGTGAGCCCTGCGGCGCGGGCGCCGGGAACGTCTACGCATCACTTCCGTTACAGGAAATATTATTCCGCAAAGATTCCTCGTATGATGACGCTCTGAGCACGGCCTCCCCCTCCCCGGCGGCGGATCCCGCCGACCGGCGCACACCGCGCGCCCGCGGCGGGGAAGGCGGACGCGGGAAGGGGAGGCGGGCGGATGGAGAGGACGCCGAGGCGGCGCGACGACAAGCCGTGGACGTTCCTGACCAACCACGCGCGGGTTCTGATCGCCATCGCGCGCGACCCCGGCCTCCGGGTCCGCGACGTCGCCCAGGACATCGGCATCACCGAGCGCGCGGCCCAGCTGATCATCACGGATCTGGAGGAGGCGGGGTACCTCACCCGCACCCGGATCGGGCGCCGCAACCGCTACACCGTCAACGCCGACCGCCCCTTCCGGCACCCCGCCGAAGCCGACCACGACGTCCAGGTCCTCATCGAGCTGTTCGCGGGCGATGACACGGCCCCCGGCAAGGGCGGTGACACAGCGCCCGGCGCGGGCGGTGGTCCGCGCGGCGAGGCCGGCGTTCCCGCTCAGGCGCGAAGCCGGTAGAAGGTGCGCCACGGGAGGGGACCCGTCCGGACGGGTCACGGGCACCGGTGCGTTACGGTCGCGGTCGGGCAGGTCACAGACGACGCGGATGCGTCGCGCGGCGGTGCGCCGCGGATGCATATTTGCCATAAGGCAACTACTATCGGCGCGGCACCGGCGGGTCGGAGGGAGGAAGGGCGGTGGACGGACTGATGTCGCAGGGTCTTGAGGCGGCCGGCCTCGGGGCGCGCCCTTCCGCGCCGCCCGGACCGCGCATGCCGATCGCGATCACCGGCGCCGCCGACGGGGAGCCGGAGCTCGGGCCGCTGCGGGTCCTGCTGGTGGAGGACGACTCGGCCGACGCGCTGCTGGTGGAGGACACCCTCGCCGACACCGGGCTGCGGGCGTCGCTGCAGTGGGTGCGTTCGCTTCCCGAGGCGCGGGGCCCGTTGTCGGCGAACCCCATGCCCGACTGCGTGCTGCTCGACCTGCACCTGGGCGAGTCGCAGGGCCTGGCGGTGCTCCGGCAGGTGCTGGAGTGGGCGCCGGGCGCCGCGGTGGTGGTGCTGACCGGGCTCGCCGAGTCTCAGGCGGGCACCTCCGCGATGGCCGCCGGCGCGCAGGACTACCTCTCCAAGGACCAGCTGGAGGCGGATCGGCTCGGGCGGGCGATCCGGTACGCGGTGCAGCGGCGCCAGGTCCAGCAGGCGGTCGCGGCGCTCCAGGTCCAGCAGATGCGGGCCCAGGAGAACGCCCGGCTGGAGCGCGGGTTGCTGCCGCGGCCGAGGGTGTCCAATCCGCGCCTGCGGGTCGTCTCGCGGTACCGCCCCGGGCGAGCCCACTCCCTGCTGGGCGGGGACTTCTACGACGTGGTGGAGACCAGCGACGGCCTGGTGCACGCGGTGATCGGGGACGTGGCGGGGCACGGTCCCGCCTCGGCGGCCCTGGGCGTCAGCCTGCGGGTGGCGTGGCGGTCGTTCGTGCTGGCCGGAACGCGCGGAGCGCGGGTGGTCGAACTCCTGGAGGAGCTGCTGGCCGGGGAGGACGGCGGCTCCGAGATGTTCGTCACCCTCATCACGGCGACCCTGTTCCCCGACCGCTCCGTGGCGCAGGTGGTCCGCGCCGGGCACCCCGGGTTCCTGATGCACGGCAACGGCGAGGTGCGGCTGGTCGAGCCGCCGGGCGGGCTGGGCGTGGGCATGGTGCCCGGACTGGCCGGCTGGCGCGAGCACGAGATCCCCCTGCCGCCGGGCGCCTCGCTCGTCCTGTTCACCGACGGGCTGTTCGAGGGCCAGATCGACGACGAGGGCCGCCGCCTCGACCTGACCGGCCTGCTCCGGCTCGCCCAGGGCCACCGCGCGCTCTCCCCCGGCGACTTCGTCGACACACTCATCACCGACGTCGAGGCGGCCTCGCTCCAGCACGGCGGGCTGGCCGACGACGTCGCCGTCATTCACCTTGGATGGACCCCCACATGAGCACACCGCCCCTGACGGTGCGGGACGCCGAGACGGCCGAATCCGCCGATCTCGCCGCACCGCCGCCGGCGAGCGGCCCCCCGCCGCGGCGGGGACTGACCGTCCGCGCCTGGTTCATGCTGGCCGCGCTGCTGATCGTCGCGCTCACCGTCACCGGCGCCGCGGTGGTCCACAGCCTGCTGGAGGAGACCGCGCGGGCCTCGGACCGGCTGGTGGACAGGATCGCGCCGGCGCAGGTCGAGGCGAGCCGGATGCAGATGGCCATGCTCAACCAGGAGACCGGCGTCCGGGGCTACGCCCTGGCGGGGGACCGGCAGTTCCTGCAGCCCTACACCGACGGGCTGGCCACCGAGCAGCAGTCCTCCGCGCGGCTGCGCCGGCTGCTGGCCGACGAGCCCGCGCTGCGCGCCGACCTCGACGCGACCGGGCGGGCGATCGACGCGTGGCGCCGCGACTACGGCGCCGTCGTCATCGACCAGGTCCGCGAGCAGGGCTCCGGCGGCGAGGCGGCCGCCACCGCGGCCCGGGGCAAGCCCGCCTTCGACCAGGTCCGCGCCACCTGGGCGGTCCAGAACCGCCACCTGAGCCAGGTCCGCGCCGAGAGCCGCGCGGACCTGCGCCACACCCGCACGATGCGGGACTGGACGCTGACCACCCTGTTCATCGCGCTGCTGGCGACCGCGGCGCTGCTGGCCGTCCTGCTGCACCACGCCGTGGACCGGCCGCTGCGCATGCTCCGCTCCGCCTCACGCCGGGTCGCCGACGGCGACTTCACCCATGTCATCGGCGCGCACGGCCCCGCCGACGTCCGCGACGTGGCCCTCGCCGTGGAGGCGATGCGTGGCCGGATCACGATGGCTCTGGAGCAGTCCACCGAACGCGAGCGCCTGCTCCAGAGCCGCACCGCGGAGCTGGACTCGCAGACCGTGGAGCTGCGCCGCTCCAACGCCGAGCTGGAGCAGTTCGCCTACGTCGCCAGCCACGACCTGCAGGAGCCGCTGCGCAAGGTCGCCTCGTTCTGCCAGATGCTGGAGCGCCGCTGCTCCGACCAGCTCGACGACCGCGGCCGCCAGTACATCGCCTTCGCGGTGGACGGCGCCAAGCGCATGCAGGTGCTGATCAACGACCTGCTGACCTTCTCCCGGGTCGGCCGCCTGCACCAGCACCAGCGGACGCTCTCGCTGGGCGAGCCGCTCGACGAGGCGCTGGCCAACCTCGACGGCCCCCTCACGGAGTCCGGCGCCCGCGTCGAGAGGCCCGACGACCTCCCGGAGCTCACCGCGGACCCCACGCTCATGGTGATGCTGTGGCAGAACCTGATCGGCAACGCGGTCAAGTTCCGCTCCCCCGACCGCGAGGCGGTCGTCCGTGTCACCTGCGAGCGGGAGGACGGGCACTGGCACCTGACCGTCACCGACAACGGGATCGGCATCCCCGCCGAGTACGCCGACAAGATCTTCGTCATCTTCCAGCGGCTGCACAGCCGCGACGCCTACGCCGGCACCGGCATCGGCCTGGCGCTGTGCAAGAAGATCGTCGAATACCACGGCGGCCGGATCTGGCTCGACCCCGACCGCGAGGAGGGCTCCCGGTTCCACTTCACCCTCGCGGCCGACGACCCGCCCGCCGCGCCCTCCGGCGCGGAGGCCTCCGACGACGCCCCCGACGGCCGGACCGCGGACGGCGCCGGCGCGTCCGCGGACGGCACGCCCGACGCCGACGTTCCCTCCCCGACCACCGACCTCCAAGGAGCCAGTTCGTGACCAGCACCGCCGTCCAACCCATCACCGTCCTGCTGGTCGAAGACGACCCCGGCGACGAGCTGATGACCCGTGAGGCCTTCGAGCACAACAAGGTCGGCAACACCCTGCAGGTCGTCCGCGACGGCGCGGAGGCCCTGGACTTCCTCTACAAGCGGGGGGAGCACGCCGACGCGCCCCGTCCCGACCTGGTCCTCCTCGACCTGAACCTGCCCAAGCGCGACGGCCGCGAGGTCCTCGAAGAGATCAAGTCCGACCCGGAGCTGGCCTCCATCCCGGTGGTGGTGCTGACCACGTCGTCGGCGGAGGAGGACATCCTGCGCAGCTACAAGCTGCACGCCAACGCCTACGTCACCAAGCCCGTCGACTTCGACCAGTTCATCAAGGCCATACGGCAGATCGACGACTTCTTCGTCACGGTCGTCCGCCTCCCCACCCGCCACTGACCCCGGTGTACTTCGACGGCTTCACCCTGGACCGGGTAGACGTCGGCGACGCCACCCTGCGAGTGCGGCACGGTGGGACGGGACCGGCCCTCCTGCTGCTGCACGGCCATCCCCGGACGCACGCCACCTGGCACAAGGTCGCGCCGCTCCTCGCGGACCGGTTCACTGTGGTGTGCCCGGACCTGCGGGGATACGGGAAGTCGTCCAAGCCGCCGACCGACGCCGACCACGCGCCGTACTCCAAGCGCGCGATGGCCGGGGACATGGTCGCCCTCATGCGGGCCCTCGGCCACGGGTCGTTCGCCGTCGCGGGGCATGACCGCGGGGCCCTCGTGGCGTTCCGGACGGCGATGGACCATCCCGCCGCCGTCACCGCGCTGATCCCCATGGACGGGCTGCCGGTGGTCGAGCACCTGGAGCGCTGCGACGCCCGTTTCGCGGCCCGGTGGTGGCACTGGTGGTTCTTCGGGCAGACGGACAAACCGGCGGAGCGGATCATCAGCGCCGACCCCGACGCCTGGTACACCGCGACCGGCGAGCACATGGCCCCCGAGGCGTGGGCCGACTTCCGCGAGGCGATCCACGACCCGGCGACCGTGCACGGCATGCTGGAGGAGTACCGGGCCGGACTGGGCATCGACCGGAGGCACGACGAGGACGACCGCCGTGCCGGTCGCCGCGTCCAGTGCCCGGTGCTGGTGCTGTGGTCGGCCCGCGACGACCTGGAGGAGATCTACGGCGATCCGGTGCGGATCTGGCGGGCGTGGGCCGACGACGTCCGCGGCGGTCCCATCGACTCCGGCCACCACATGGCCGAGGAGGCCCCCGGGCCCGTGGCCGGCGCGATCGGCGCCTTCCTCGACCGCCACGCCCGCTAGGGCCGGACGGAGACCCCGCCGCCAGGGAGACGCCCGGCATGCCGCGTGAGCCCGGCGAGACCGGGTGGTCCGGGTGCCGACGGATTATTGCCTAGCGCAAAGATCAGGGCGATCGCCCTCCGACCCGGGATCTCCGCCGCCGGCGCATTGCGATGCCCTTGCGGCCCTTGGGCGAGACCGGTCAGGAATCGAGAAGCGCGGGTGAAGAAGCCGCGGCTAGCGTGACCGGCATGGACATCACCATTCACACGAGCTTCCTCCCGCACGACGACCCGGACGCCTCGCTGGCCTTCTACCGCGACGCGCTCGGCTTCGAGGTCCGCAACGACGTCGGCGGCGGCAGGATGCGCTGGATCACGGTGGGGCCGCCCAAGCAGCCCGACACCTCGATCCTGCTCGCGCCGCCGACCACCGATCCCGGCATCACCGACGACGAGCGCCGCACCATCGCCGAGATGATGGCCAAGGGGACCTACGGCTGGATCCTGCTCGCCTCCCCCGACCTCGACGACACCTTCGACAGGGTGCAGGCCGCGGGGGCCGAGGTCGTCCAGGAGCCGATCGAGCAGCCGTACGGGGTGCGCGACTGCGCGTTCCGCGATCCCGCGGGGAACCTGATCCGCATCCAGGAGCGGCGCTGACCCCTGGCGAACCGCGGCCTCGGCCTGGCGCGCCGTCCGGTCAATGGCACTAAGTCCCAGTCGTGGCGTCAGATCCTGTTCATAGAAACTTGGCGGCTTTGTATCGACTACGCCCCTCCGCAAGGTCATCATGACGGCTGGTCGCCCTCGATCCGGGCGCGGTCCGGGTCCGGGGGAAACGTCCCCTTCGGGACGCACTCGTTCGTAGGAGGTACCTGTGCTCAGGCAGCGCTCCCGGCCGTCCTGGACGAAACGAGCCGCCGTCACCCTGGCGGCCGCGACATGCGCGACGGGCGTCACCGCCACCGTCCCGGCAGGCGCCGCGGTCTACGGCTCCTGCACGATCTCCCGCTGCTCCGACGGCCGGTACGCCGCCTCCGTGTGGGCCGGCAAGGGCTGGCCGTCCAGCTCGGGCTGGTACTCCTGGCCTGACGGCCGGTACAACTACACTGGCGGCGTCTACCACAACTACGACGGCCAGCTCCCGGCCGGCGTGTCCTACCACGAGTACGACGTCTACTCGCGGGCGAAGGGCGCCTCGCGCGACGCCTACCGGATCGTCCACAGCAGCACCGGCACCGTCTACTTCTCGCCGGACCACTACTCCAACTTCTACAAGCTCTCCTAGGAAGGGACCCGTCCGATGACCACGCCGCCGCACTGGCTGACGCTGACCAGCGATCCGGTGCGCGCGGCCGTCGACGGGCACGCGTGCCGCACCCGCGCCGCCTTCTTCCGGGAGGCGGCGCGGGCCCTGGCCTTCCCTGACTACTTCGGCCACAACTGGGACGCGTTCCTTGACTGCCTGCGCGACCTCGACCGGCCCGCCCTCACCGTGGCCCGCGCAGATGAACTCCTGGCGGACGAGGAACCGCGGCACCTCGCGATCCTCCTCGGGATCCTGGCCGAGCGGGAGGTTCCCACGACCCTCGCCGCCGCCCCGGAGCGCATGCCCGTCCTGCGCACCCGACTGGCCGCCGCACTCCCCTGAACTCCCCGCCGCCGAACGGCTATGGTTCCTCACTGCTGCTCTTCCCCGCTGTCGGAATGGTTGGAGCGTCGGTGGTGCGAACGCGTCTGCTCGCACAGGTGCGGGATCGGGTCGACCGGTTCAACGGCGAGCGTGATGCGACCCTGGTCCTGGCCCCCCGGGCCGTCGCCGACGCGGTGGACCTGATCTGCTCGGTCCCGGACCCGGTGGACGACGTCGAGGTCGCCCAGGCGGCGGGCTGGCTGTTCTGGCTGCGCTTCGCCGCCCGCGGCTCGACCGAGGGCGAACCGGACCTCACCGTCGCCCTGGACCTGCTCAATCCGGTGCACCGGCTGGTTCCGGCCGCGGTCCCCCCGTTGATCGGCGAGCTGTTCGACCGCGATCCCCCGGACGCCCCGGACGGCGGCGGGCTGCTGGCCCGCCTCGGCCGGATGCTCTACCGGGACACGCTCGCCTCGCAGGACCCCGGCCTCCTGGACCGCGCCGTCGAGCTGTTCCGGCTGGCGGCCGACGCCACCGGGCCGGGCCACGCCGAGCACGGCCGCTGCCGGACCAACCTCAGCAGCGCGCTGCTGACCCGCTTCGAGCGGACGGGCGCGCCGTCCGACCTGGAGGAGTCGATCACCTTCGGCCGGGCGGCGGTGGAGGCCGCCGGGCCGGGCGACCCCGAACGCGCCCTCTCCCTGTCCAACCTCGGCAACGCCCTGCTGACCCGGTTCGAGCACCTCGGCGGCGAGGCGGACCTCGACGCCGCGATCGAGGCCGGGCAGGCCGCGGTCACCGGCTGGCCCGACCACCCCGACCGCGCCGCCATGGCCTCCAACCTCGACCTCGCCCTGCGGACGAGGGAGGCGCTGGCCCGCCGGGTCACCGAGCTGGACGAGCTGATCGACCTGGCGCGGGACGCGGTGATCACCACCGCCCCCGACCACCCCGCGCACGCCGGGCAGCTGTCGCAGCTCGGTCACGCGCTGCTGGCCCGGTTCGACCGCGCCGGGGACCCGGCGGACCTGGACGAGGCGGTCGAGGCCCATCGGGAGGCGGCGGCCGTCGCCGAGCCGCACGACCCCGGACGTCCCGACCACCTGTCCGACCTCAGTGACGTCCTGCGGATCCGGTCCGTCCAGACCGGAGACGAGCGCGACCTGGCCGAAGCGGTCGAGGCGGGACGTGCCGCGGTGGCGGCCACCCCCGCCGACGATCCGGATCTGTGCGGACGGCGGTCCAACCTCGCCAACGCGCTGTGCGAGCTGCACCGGCGCACCGGCGGCCGGAGGGAACTGGACGAGGCGGTCGCGCTCGCCCGGCGGGCCTCGGCCGCCACCCCGCCGGACGATCCCGACCGGCCCTCGCGCCTGTCGAACCTGTGCGACATCCTCCGCGTGCGGTTCGAGCGCACCGGAGAGGAGGCCGACATCGACGCCGCGGTCGAGGCCGGGCGCGCCGCGGTCGCCGCCGCGCCGCCCGGCCACCCGCACCTGGCGGCCTACCTCGGCAACCTCGGGGCGGCCTCGCTGTCCCGGTTCCGCGGCACCGGCGCCCAGACGGACCTGGACCAGGCGGTCGACGCGCTCCGGATGGCGGTGGCCGCCTCGCCGGACGCGAGCCCCGACCGCGGGACGATGCTGGCGAACCTGGGCGGCGCGCTGCAGATCCGGTACGACTCCCTGCGGCGCCGCGAGGACATCGACGAGGCGGTCGACGCCTGCCGGAAGGCGGTCCTCGCCACCCCGGCGGGCCACTCCAGCCGGGGCGTGCGCCTGTCCAACCTCGGCACGGCCCTGCAGGCCCGGTTCTCGATCAGCGGGGAGCGGGCCGACATCGACGAGGCGGTCGAGACCGTCCAGGCCGCCGCGGCGGCCGTCCCCGAGGGCCACCCGCGCCGTGCCGCGGTGCTGTCGAACCGCGCGCTCGTCCTGCACCGGCGGTTCGAGCGCACCGGCGAGGCCGCGGACGTGGACGCGGCGATCGGCGCCGCCCGCGCCGCGGTCAACGCCATCGACCCCGACCATCCCGACCGCGCCGGCTACCTGGCCAACCTGGGCCAGGCGCTCGGCGCCCGGTTCGCCCGCGCGGGCGCCGGACCGGACCTCGACGAGGCGCTCGCGGCATGCCGGGAGGGAGCGGCGGCCGAGGCCGCTCCGCCCCGCGTCCGCGCGGTCGCGGCCGCCCGCCGGGCCAGGCTCGCCGCCGAGGCCGGACGTTGGGAGGACGCCGTGTCCGCCTACACGACGGTCGTCGACCTGATGGGACGGACGGTCCCGCGCGGCCTCGAACGCCGCGACCAGGAGATCCTCCTCGGCGACATGGGCGGGATCGGATCGGACGCCGCCGCCTGCTGCGTGCGCGCCGGGCAGGTCGAGCACGGAGTCGCGCTGTTCGAGCAGGGACGCGGGCTGCTGCTCGGCCGGGCGCTCGACACCCGCACCGACCTCTCCGAGCTGGCCGAGCGCGACCCGGATCTGGCCGGGCGGTTCACCTCCCTGTGCGCGGAACTCGACCGTTCCGCGCCTCCGGTGGGAGTCCCCGGCAGGGGCGCCGACCCGGCGCCCCAGCCGTCGGTGGAGCGCCGCGCCGCGGCCGCGGCGTTCGACCGGCTCGTCGCGGAGATCCGGGAACTGCCCGGCCTCGACCGCTTCCTGTGCCCGCCCGCCGTCCGCGACCTCGCACCGGCCCGCGGCCACGTCGTGATCGTCAACGTGTCGGACTTCGGGTCGCACGCGCTGGTCCTCGACGCCGGCGCGGGCGTCGCGGCCGTGCCGCTGCCCGCGCTCAGCCCCGACGCGGTGACGGCGGAGGTCGGCGCGTTCCTGGCCGCGGTCGAGGAGATCGGCGCGGGGAGCGCCAGAGCGTGGGCGGCCGGGCAGCACCGGATGTCGCGGACGCTCGAATGGCTGTGGGACGCGGTGGCCGGTCCGGTGCTCGACCACCTCGGCATCGGCGGGCCGCCCCAGGACGGCGCGCCGTGGCCGAGGCTGTGGTGGTGCCTGTCAGGACTGCTGTCGTTCCTCCCGGTGCACGCGGCGGGTTACCACGGCACCGCGGCCGACGAGACCCCGGCGACGGTCGTCGACCGCGTCGTGTGCTCGACGGCCCCGACCCTCCGGGCCCTGACCCACGCGCGGCGCGACGCGGCGGACACGGCGCCGACCGACGGTGACCGGGCGGTCGCCGTCGCGATGCCCGGCACCCCCGGCGGCCGGTCCGACCTGCCGGGCGCGGAGGCCGAGGCGGCGCTGGTCGGCCGGCGCTTCCCGGGCCCGGTCGACGTCCTCACCGGGCCGGCCGCCACCCACGAGGCGGTGCTCGCGGCTCTGCCCAAGGCCCGGTGGGCGCATTTCGCCTGCCACGGGCACAGCGACCTCGCCGACCCGTCGTCCGGCCATCTGCTGCTGGCCGACCACCAGACCCGGCCGCTGACCGTGACGGACCTCGCCGGGCTCCGCATGGACGGCGCCGAACTCGCCTTCCTGTCGGCGTGCTCGACCGCCCGGCCGGGGGCGCGCCTCGCGGACGAGGCGATCCACCTGGCGTCGGCGTTCCAGCTCGCCGGCTACCGGCATGTGATCGGCACCCTGTGGCCGATCGGGGACCGGCACGCCGTCGACATCGCCGACCTCGTCTACACGGCCGTCGCGGACGGCGGCGACGTCGCCGGCGCGGTCCACGCCGCGACCCGGCGGATGCGGGACCTGTGGCCGGAGTACCCCTCGGTGTGGGCGTCGCACGTCCACGTCGGCGCCTGACCGGCCCGCCGCGCTACGGGGCGAGGCCCTCCAACGGGCGGCCCAGCAGGATCTCCGCCGCCCGCCGCGGGTAGTCGTCGTCGTCCGGCGCCATGAGCACGACCCGCGACGTGCCCGGTCCCCCGCCGGGAATGGCATGGCAGTGGACGAGGAAGGGCGGCGGGCCGGAACCGGCGGGCCCCTCGGTCGGCGCGGCGTCCCTCGTCTCGAAGAGGAATCGGCCGTCGGTAACCGTCACGAGGGCGATGCCGTGCGCCCGCGCGAAGGCCACGGCGCCGCTCTGGTACGTGGCGGTGGACACCATGACGCCCTTGTGCGCGCCGACGCTCTGGACCTTCTGGTGAAGCACCTGCACCAGCTCCCGCTTGATCGGGTTCCGGTGGTGCTTGGCCTCGACCACGACGAGGAAGTCCATGCCCGCGAAGCCGTAGCGGACGGTCGCGTCGAGGTCGTAGGTCCCGTCGGAGCCGGCCACCTTCTCGTGCAGCGTGACGCTCAGCCCGCTGACGTGCGGGGCGGCCGACCCGAGGAGCCGATCGGCGACGAACTCCTCGAACTCCGCGGGGGTGATGCCGGCCCGGGCCCCGGACGGCGGCTCCGCGCGGACCTCCTGATCGCTCACGGTCGGATCCTACGAGTTCACTGCTCCCGCCCGCTGACCCACACGGCGATCTGGGTGCGGGACGAGTAGCCGAGCTTCGCGAGGATGTGCTCGACGTGCGAGTCGGCGGTGCGTTTCGCGATCGTCAGGCGCTCGGCGATGCCGCGATTGGACAGCCCCTCGGCCACGAGTTCCGCGACCTGCCGTTCCCGCTCGGTGAGCGGGGACCCGCCGTCCGCCCCTTCCTCGCCCCCGGGAACGGGCTCGTCCAGCGCCTCCGCGATCGCGCGTGTCAGGGGAAGCCGCTCGCCCTCCTCGAACGCCGCGCGGTACCGCGCCTCGCCCAGGGCCTCCACGGTCTTGTCGATGTGCACGTCCCGGAGGACGGCGTGGTAGGGGCCGAACCAGGACGTCCGCGTGGACTCGCGCATCCGGTCCGCGGCGCCGAGCAGCCGGGCGGCCCGGACGTGGTCGCCACCGCTGCACAGGCAACCGGCGATCGCTTCGAGGCCCAGCGTGATCCCCAGCCGGTCGCCGAGGTCGCGTTTGGTCCGCAGCGACCGGCGGAGCCGCCGCATCGCCCCGTCCAGGTCGCCGGCGAGCCACAGGCTGAGCCCGCCCACCAGCATCCCGTAGGAGCGGACCCAGAACTCCCCGCGCTCCTCGCCCGCGCGGACGGCCCGGTCGGCGTGCGCGACGGCGGCGGAGAAGTCGTTCTCGAACAGGTGCGCCGTGCCGCGGAAGATCTCGACGAGCAGCCCGAGCACGTCGTCGTACCCGGTCTCCCGGTACAGCTCGTCCGCCCTGTCGAGCCGCTCCAGCGACAGGGCGAAGTCGCCCGCGAACAGGGCGAGGAGCCCCTGGCCGGTGCGGGCGTCCGCGGCGGCCGCCCGATCGCCGTCCGCCCGGGCCTGGGCCAGCGCCCGTTCCAGCAGCTCGCCGCCCCCGGCGAGGTCGTTCTGCATCGTGCTCGCCATGGCCGCCATCGTGAGCAGTCCCGACCAGCCGGGGCCCGTCGTGTCGCGGGTCGCGAGCAGCCGGTCCATCCAGTGGCGGCCCTCGCCCGGCACGCCCTTGAGCACCCAGAACCGCCCGAGGGTCTCCATGGCGCCGCGGACCGCGTCCGCGTCGGCCGTCGCGAGCACCCTGCCCAGCGCGTGGCGGACGTTGGCGCGTTCGCGGTCGAACCAGTCCAGCCACCGGACCTGCTCAGGGCCGGTGAGCTCCTCGCGGGCGCGTTCCAGCCGTCCGGCGTACCAGGCGAAGCAGCGGGACCGGAGCCGGACCTCCTCGCCGCCTCCCCGCGCGGCGAGGCGCTCGGCGCCGTACTGCCGCAGCGTGTCGAGCATCCGGTAGCGCACCCGGCTGCCGCGGTCGGCGCGCTGCACGATGGACTTCTCCAGGAGGTCCGTCAGCACCTCGGCGACGTGCTCGGCGTCCAAGCCGTCCCCGGAGCAGACGTGCTCGGCGGCGGCCAGGTCGAAGTCGGCCGCGAACACCGACAGCCGCGCCCACAGGAGCCGTTCCTCGGGCGAGCAGAGCGCGTGGCTCCAGTCGACCGTCGCCCGCAGGGTCTGGTGGCGCCGCAGGCCCGTCCGCCGCCCCCGGGCCTGGAACAGGTGGGTGCCGAGCCGGCCGAGCACCTGGTCCAGTGAGAACACCCGCAGCTGGACGGCGGCGAGCTCGATCGCGAGCGGGATGCCGTCGAGGCGGGTGCACAGGCGCACCACGGCGTCGCGGTTCGCGCCCGTGAGCGTCCATCCCTCCACGGTCGCCGCCGCGCGCTCCGCGAACAGGGTGACCGAGTCGCACTCCCGGCCGTCCGCACCGGCGTCGTGGGCGGCTCGCGGCTCGCCCAGCGGCGGAACCGTGAACGTGTGCTCGCCCATGACGTCCAGCGACTGCCGGCTGGTCGCCAGGACGCGCAGCTCCGGCGCCGACCGCAGCAGCGCCTCGCACAGCTTCGCGCACTCGTCGACCATGTGCTCGCACGTGTCGAGGACGAGCAGGATCCGCAGGTCGGCGAGATGGTCGGCGAGCAGAGCGTCGGCGGGCCCGTCGCCGCGCTCCCCCACCCCGAGCGCCTCGCAGATCGCCTGCGCGAGAAGGGAAGGCTCGCTCAGGCCCGACAGGCAGACGAAGAACACGCCGTCGCGGAAGGCGTCGCGCGCCAGGTCGGCCGCCCGGACCGCGAGCCTGGTCTTGCCCACGCCGCCCGACCCGGTCAGGGTGACCAGCCGGTGACCGTCGATCAGCCGCCGCGCCTGCTCCAGTTCCGCCTCCCGGCCGATGAAGCTGGTGAGCTCCGCGGGCAGTCGTCCCGTCTGTCGTTCCAGCGTCGCGGTCAGCGGCACGGCGTCTCCAGTCAGCTATCGCCGGGGTTACCGGCTCCAGGGGTGACCTGAATTGTAGTCATACCAATACGCACTGCTACGACTTTCCTAAAGTCCGATCGGCCCTCGAATCGGTACACGGATCGGTGTATCTACCGATGCCGGCTCCCCGGCGGCCCGGCAGGATGGTTCCCAGCCGGACTGGGGGAAGGTCCGCCTCGCGGGGGGACCCCGTCCCAGCGGACGGGAGCAGTGAGCGCGGCTCCCGCGATTCCGCGGCGGCCGGATCCCGTCCGCCGGCGTTCCGATGCGGGTTCGCCGGCCCGGCGGCCGGGGGTCTGGGGAGACCCCCGGCCGCCGGAACACGGCACGCGTCCCCTCCTCGCCACGAGCGTCCACGCCCGAGGCCCCGCCGGCCGGACCGGAGGCCCTCGGATCACCGGTAGCGTCGGAGGATGCGGCTTCACGTGGGGTGCGCGATGTGGGCTCACACGCGGTGGCAGGGGCGGTTCGTCCCGCCGTCGCTGCCTCCGGGCGAGCGGCTGCGAGCCTATGCGAGCTGGTGCAACGCGGTGGAAGGCAACACCACCTTCTACGCGACGCCGGCGCGGAGCACCGTGGAGTCGTGGGCGGAGCAGACCGGGCCCGGCTTCCGGTTCGTGACCAAACTCCCGAAGACGATCACACACGAGCGGCGGCTCGCCGGGGGCGGGGAGGAACTGCGGGCGTTCCTGCACGCCATCGAGCCGCTCGGGTCGCGGGCGCACGCGCTGTGGGTGCAGCTCCCCGGCTCCTTCGGCCCGGGTGACCTCGGAACGCTGGCGGCGTTCCTGCGCGGGCTGCCCGCTGCGCACAGGTACGCCGTCGAGGTGCGTCACCGCGCGTTCTTCGAGGACGCGGGAGCCGTGCGCGACCTTGAGCGCGTCCTGTCCCGCGCCGAGGCCGAGTGGGTCCCGTTCGACACGACCGCGTTCTTCCAGAGCCGTCCGACCAGCGACGCCGAACGCGACGCCTGGACGAAGAAGCCGCGGGTGCCGCGCAGGGCGGAGGCGCTCACGGACCGTCCCATCGTCCGCTACCTGGGACGGGACGACACCGAGCGCACCGTCGAGGGCTGGCGGTTCTGGGTCGGCCGCGTCGCGGAGTGGCTTGCCGAGGGACGCTCGCCGACCGTGTTCGTCCACACGCCCGACAACGCCGACGCGCCCGCGCTCGCCCGCCGCTTCCACGACGAGGTGAGGGCCCGCGTGCCCGGTTTGGAGCCGCTGCCCGAGCCCGTCCCGGCGGAGCCGCCGACGCTGTTCTGACCGGTCAGCCGGGCTCCAGCATCGCCCGGGTCGCCTCCTCGACGATGTCGCGCATGGCGCGTTCGGCGGCCTCGGCGTCGCCGGCCTGCACCGCCTGCGCCACCTCGGCGTGCCAGCGGATCGCGGCCGGCTCGGGGTGCGCGGGCATCAGGTCGTGGTGGGTGCGGCCGGCCAGGACCGCGGCGACCACCCCGCTCAGCGCGCCCATCATCTCGTTGCCGGACGCCTCCAGGAGCGTCCGGTGGAAGCGGATGTCCGCGGCCAGGTAGGCCTCCAGGTCACCGGACCTGCCGTGCACCGCCATCTCCATGACCGCGCCGGTCAGCGCGCCGCACTGCGCCGGCGTCGCGTTCCGCGCGGCGAGCGCGGCGGCCACCGGCTCCAGCCCGCGGCGCAGCTCGCCGAGCGAGCGCAGCTGCTCGTCCCGGCCGTCGCCGTCGAGCCTCCAGCCGATGATCTGCGGATCGAACAGGTTCCAGCCCGAGCGGTCGGCGACCGTGACGCCGACCCTCCGGCGGCTCCTGACCATGCCCATGGACTCCAGGACGCGGATCGCCTCCCGGATCACCGACCGGGAGACGGCGAACCGCGCCTCCAGCTGCTCGATCCGCAGCACCTCGCCCGCGGGCAGCGCGCCGGACGTGATCAGCATGCCGAGCCGGTCGAGCACGCTGCCGTGCAGGCCCGTCGACGGGGTCTCCACCATGCCGCTAATCATCACATGAAGCCGGACAACCTCTGACAAAGATATGATTTTACGGAGCTATCTCTTGTTAACGGCAGGTTATAGCCGCCACACTCGGGCGAGCACCCTCGTTCACTCCGGCTCCCAGGAGGATGACGCATGCACCCGATCGTGCTGGCCGCGGCGCCGGCGGCGTCGAGCGGGAGGCTCGTGCCGGCCGCGCTCGCCGGCATCGCCCTGATCGTCGTACTGATCACTTATCTCAAGGTGCACCCGTTCCTGAGCCTGACGCTCGGCTCGCTCCTGGTCGGGATCGTCGCGGGGCTTCCGGTGGCCGACACCATCGACGCCTTCACCAAAGGGTTCGGCGACACCGCCGCCGGGGTCGGCGCACTGATCGCCTTCGGCGCGATGTTCGGCAAGCTGCTCGCGGACTCCGGCGGCGCCGACCAGATCGTCGACACGATCATCGGCCGCACCGGGCGCCGGTTCCTGCCCTGGGCCATGGCCCTCGTGGGAGCGCTGATCGGGCTGCCGATGTTCTTCGAGATCGGGCTCGTCCTGCTGGTGCCGGTCATCCTGCTGGTGGCGCGGCGCGCCCAGATGTCCGTCATCGCGGTGGGGATCCCCGCGCTGGCGGGACTGTCGGCGATGCACGGTCTGGTCCCGCCGCACCCGGGGCCCCTCGTCGCGATCGACTCCCTCAAGGCCGACCTCGGTCTCACGCTCGCCCTCGGCATCGCCGTCGCGCTCCCCACCATCGCGCTGTCCGGCCCGGTGTTCGCCCGGTTCGCCTCCCGCTGGGTGGACGTCCCCGCGCCGGAGCTCTACGTCACGGCCGCGGACGGGCGGGACGCCGACGACCACGCCGCCGTGGACGCCGAGCGGCGCCGTCGCCCGTCCTTCCCCGTCACCCTGTTCACCGTGCTGCTCCCGGTCGTGCTGATGCTGGGCAAGGCCGTCGCCGACATCACCCTGGACGAGGGCGACCGGGTGCGCACCGTCCTGGACAACCTCGGCACCCCGCTGGTCGCGCTGATCATCGCGGTCGTCGTCGCCATGTTCACCTTCGGCCGCGGCTCCGGCATGGACCGGGAGGGGATCGCCTCCTCGCTGGCCGGCTCCCTGCCGCCCATCGCCGGCCCGCTGCTGATCGTGGCCGCCGGCGGCGGCTTCAAGCAGACGCTCGTCGACACCGGCATCGGCGACCTCGTCGCCGACTGGGTCAAGGACAGCGACCTCTCGGTGCTGTTCCTGGCGTGGCTGGTCGCCGTCCTCATCCGGCTCGCCACCGGCTCGGCGACCGTGGCCACGGTCACCGCGGCCGGGATCCTCGCACCGCTGGCCACCACGCTCGACAGCGGCGAGACATCGCTGCTCGTCCTCGCGATCGGGGCCGGCTCGCTGTTCTTCTCCCACGTCAACGACGCGGGCTTCTGGCTGGTGAAGGAGTATTTCGGGCTCAGCGTCGGGCAGAACATCAGGACGTGGTCGCTGATGGAGACCGTGATCTCGGTGTGCGGCCTCGTGTTCGTCCTCCTGCTGAACCTGGTGGTGTAGCCATGACCTATCCCGACGCCCGCTATCTCGGGGACGGCGGCGAGAGCAGCGGGACGCTGCGCCCCGCCGGGGCGGCGCCCGACCTGCTCATCGGTGCCGTCGACGGCGACGGCGTCCACCGCGGGACGCGCGTCCACTACCTGGGCACCGGCGGCTCCACGAACGGCGCGTTCGGCCTCTACCGCTGGGAGATGGGGCCGAAGCCCTCCGGCCCGATGCCGCACTTCCATCGGACGATCACAGAGTCGTTCTACATCCTGTCCGGAACGGTCCGGCTGCACGACGGGACGGGCTGGAAGGACACCTCGGCCGGCGACTTCCTCTTCGTCCCCGAGGGCGGCGTGCACGGGTTCCGCAACGAGTCGGGCGAGCCGGCGGCGATGCTCCTGCTCTTCACCCCGGGCGCTCCGCGCGAGGCCTACTTCGAGGAGCTCGCCGAGATCGCCGCGACCGGCCGGCGGCTCAGCGACGAGGAGTGGACGGACCTGTACCGGCGCCACGACCAGTACATGGTGTGACGCCGGGCGGCTACCCGCCGATGAAGCCCTTGGACTTCAGCCACGTCTCGGCGACCTTCGCGGGCTGCTCGCCCTTGATGTCGACCTCGCCGTTGAGTTCCTGCAGGACCGCGTCGGTGAGCGCGGCCGCGATCGGGTTCACGATCTTCTCGATGGCGGGATCGTCCCGGTGGACCGTCTCCCGGACGGTCAGGGCGGGGTTGTAGACGGGAAAGAACTTCTTGTCGTCCGGAACCGGGGTCAGGCCGAGCGCCTTGATCCGCCCATCGGTCGTGGCGACCTCCCCGAAGGCGCACGGCTTGCCCTTCCCGACGGCGTCGTAGATGGCGCCCTCGGCCAGCGTCGCCACGTCCGCCTTCGGCAGGCTGAACCCGTACGCCTTCTGCAAACCGGGCCACCCGTCGCTGCGTCCCGCGAACTCGCTCGCCACGCACGTGGACGCCTTCGACGGGTCGCTCTTCGCCAGCCGCGCGTAGCCCGACAGGTCCGCGATCCCGAGCCGGCGCATCGTCGCCGTCTTCACCGCGAGGGCATAGGTGTTGTTGGCGGGCGCCGCGGCCAGCCACTTCACCTCGTTCTTCGCGAGGTCCTGCTCCGCGACGGCCGCGTACTGCCGGGCCGGGTCGCCGATCGGCTCCGTCTGCTTGAGGTAGTTGACCCAGGCGGTGCCCGTGTACTCCCAATACATGTCGATGCTGCCGGACGTCAGCGCGGCCCGCGTGGTGTTGCTGCCCTGGAGCCCGCACTTCTCCTTCACGGTCGCGCCCGCCGAGCGCAGCGCGAGGGCGGTGACCTGGCAGAGCACGAGCTGCTCGGTGAACTCCTTCGACCCGACCGTGAGGGTGACGCCCTTCAGCGAGTTGCCCTCGGCCAGGCTCCCGGCCTTGGCGTCGGTTCCGGTGGAGCTGAAGCAGCCGGCGGTCAGGGCGACGGCGGCGAGGGACGCGGCGGCGGCGAGCTTGCGCATGGTGACTTCTCCTCGGGTTTCAGAGGCCGCGGGGGCGCAGGACGAACTCGACGATGCCGATCAGCCAGTCGGCCGCCATCGCGAGCACGGCGGTCAGGACGCTTCCGGTGAGCAGGATCGGGGTCCGGTTGAGGGAGATGCCGGTGTTGATGAGGTCGCCGAGCCCGCCGGCGTTGGTGAACGCGGCCAGCGTCGCGCTGCCCACGTTGAGGATCACCGCGACCCGGACGCTGGCGAGGATCACCGGGACGGCGAGCGGCAGCTCGACGCGGAACAGGACCGCCGCCCGGGACAGGCCGATGCCGCGCCCCGCCTCGATGAGCGACCGGTCCACGCCTTGCAGCCCCACCATCGTGTTGCGCAGCACCGGCAGGGCCGACACCAGGATGAGCGCGATCACCGCCTTCTGGAAGCCGATGCCGACCGTGACGGCGAGCAGCACGAGCACCCCGATCGACGGGACGGCCTGCCCCACGTTGGCGAGCGCCAGGAACGGCGCCGAGAACCGGCTCAGCCGCGGCCGCGTCAGCAGCACGCCGAGCGGGACCGCGATCGCGAGGACCAGCGCCGTGGACACCGCGACCAGCCTGACGTGCTGGAGGAACTGGTGGGTGATCTCGGACCGGTCGAGGGACCTGCGCTCGATCGCGTCGAGGTCGAGGCCGCGCACGTAGAGGTAGAGCGCCGCCGACACCGCGACGAGGAACACGGGGGTGGCGAGGAGCCCAGCGAGGGAGCGCCCGGCGGCCTCGTCGCCGGGCCTCGTCCGCTCCGGCACCGCCGTGACGGTCACGGCCTCGGCTCCGAGTTCTGCCGGACGATCGCCGACCACGAGACGGCGCCCGCGGCGCGCCCGTCCTCGTCCAGGACGGTGGCGGTCTCCGTCCCGGCGCGGAGCATCGCGTCGAGGGCCTCGTACAGCGACTGGTCCGCGCGGACGGTCGCGGCCGGGGCGCCTTCCCCGGCGGGCAGCAACCCGATCGAGCCGACCTCGACCAGCCGCAGCCGCCGCATCGCCGCGCCCGCCCCGACGAACTCCGCGACGAACCCGTCGGCCGGCTCGGCGAGGATCGCCGCGGGCGTGTCGTACTGCACGAGCCTCGCCCCCTGCCCGAGGATCGCGATCCGGTCGCCGAGCTTCAGCGCCTCGGTGAGATCGTGGGTGACCAGCACGATCGTCTTGCCGATCCGGGCCTGGAGCTCCAGGAACGCGTCCTGCAGCCGCTCCCGCGTGATGGGGTCGAGTGCGCCGAACGGCTCGTCCATCAGCATCGCGGGCGGGTCGGCGGCGAGGGCGCGGGCCACCCCGACGCGCTGCTGCTGCCCGCCCGACAGCTCCTTCGGATACCGGCCGCGGTACGTGCCGGGATCGAGCCCCACCATGTCGAGCAGCTCGTCGACGCGCGCGCGGACGCGCCCGCCGTCCCAGCCGAGCGTCCGCGGGATGAGCCCGACGTTCGCGGCGATCGTCATGTGCGGGAACAGCCCGACCTGCTGGATCACGTAGCCGATGCGGCGGCGCAGCCGGTCGGGGTCGGCGCGGGTGACGTCCTCCCCGTCGAGCAGGATGCGGCCCGAGGTCGGTTCGATCAGCCGGTTGATCAGACGCAGCGTGGTCGTCTTGCCGCAGCCCGACGGGCCCAGCAGCACGACGATCTCCCCGTCCCGGACGCTGAGCGTGAGGTCGCCGACGGCCGGGGCGTCCTGCCCCGGATACCGCTTGGTGACGCCCTCCAGCCGGATCATCTCCCGCCCGGCCGGGGCGGGCCGCGCGGTCTCGGTCGCGGCGGGTTCGGTCATCGCAGCCCCCTGGAGGTGGTGAGCCGGGACAGCAGGACGAACAGCGCGTCCAGGACGAGCGCCAGGACGGCGACGCCGAGCGTTCCGGCGAGGGTGTCGTTCAGCGCGTTGGCGCCGCCGATGCGCGACAGCCCCCCGAAGATCAGCTCGCCCAGCCCAGGACCGGCCACGGCGGCGGCGATCGCCGCGATCGCCACCGTCATGATCGTGGCGACCCGGACGCCGGTGAGCACGACCGGCCAGGCCAGCGGCAGCCTGACCCTCAGCATCCGGCTCAGCGGGCTCATCCCCATCCCCCGCGCCGCCTCCTCCACCGCGCCCGGCACACCGTCCAGGCCGGTGATGGTGTTGCGCAGGATCGGGAACACCGCGTACAGCGCCAGCGCGGTGATCGTGGGGGCCAGCCCCAGCCCGAACACCGGGATGAGCAGGCCGAACAGCGCGAGCGACGGGACGGTCAGCATGGTGCCGGTGACGCCGAGGGCCAGTCCCCGCGCCCTCGGCCGCCCCTCGACCACGACACCGAGCCCGATCCCGACCACGGCCGCGATCGCGACGGCGATCAGGACGACCTCGGCGTGCTCGCCCATCATCCGGGCGATCTCGGGCCAGCGTTCGGACAGGTACTCGGAGAAGCTCATCGCCGCCTCCCGTCACCGCGCGCGGCGGCGGGAGCCCGGGCAAGGACGGTGGGGTTCGCGTCTCCCATACCTCAGAGGCTGCCTACGGATGATCAGTCTGGCAATAACGGATCGGTGAGACCGAACGCTCGAACGCGTCCCCACCGCCGCACCAGAGGCCCACGAAGGCCCCCCACCACGCCCCCTCACGGCACGCACCGCACCCCGCCGTCGACACCAGCCCCAAACGGGCAGGCCCCCCACCCCACAACACCCCCCACCAGCAACAAGCGAACAACAACTGGGCAAGCCCCACAAACCGTCCGACACCGACCCCAAGACCAGCCCCGAACGGGCAGGCACCCCACCCCACAACACCCCCCACCAGCAACAAGCGATCAACAACTGGGCAAGCGCCACGAACCGTCCGACACTGGTCACGCCGAAAGGAGCCCCGAGGTGCCCTACGCCTACGATCCAGACCTCCTCCCGTGGATGGAGCGAGTCCCGCGCCTCTCGATCGCCGACATCGAGCAGACCCGCCGGGACGAGAAAGACATGTTCGCCGGTACGCCGGAATACACCCCTCCCGCACCGGTCGAGACCCGCGACCTCACCATTCCCGGCCCGCCCAACGCACCGGCCGTCCCGCTTCGCATCTACGCGCCGGCGAACCGGGCGGGAGTCCTCCCGGGGCTCGTCTACCTCCACCCGGGCGGATTCGTCCTGGGCAGCATCGACCTGTCCTCTGACGACGCGACCGCTCTCGCGATAGGGGTCGGCGCCGTGGTGGTGTCCGTTGAATACCGCCTCGCTCCCGAACACCCCTTCCCGGCCGGGCTCGAAGACTGTTATGCCGCTCTCACCTGGACGGCGGCGAACGCCGCCGACCTCAGGATCGACCCGGCCCGGCTGGCCATAGGCGGCGAGAGCGCGGGCGGCGGGCTGTCCGCGGCCGTCGCCCTCCTCGCCCGCGACCGGGGCGGCCCGCCGCTGCGCTTCCAGTTCCTCGGCGTCCCGGAGCTGGACGACCGGCTCGACACCCCGTCCATGCGCGCCTTCACCGACACACCGATCTGGCACCGCTCCAACGCCGAGCTGAGCTGGGACTACTACCTGGGCAAGGGCGTCCGCGGCACCGACGGCGTCTCCCCGTACGCGGCCCCCGCCCGCGCCGAGGACCTTTCCGGCCTACCACCCGCCTACGTCACGACGTGCGAGTTCGACCCGCTACGCGACGAGGGCCTGGCCTACGCGCAGAGGCTGATCCAGGCGGGCGTCCCGACCGAACTGCACCACTACCCCGGCACCTTCCACGGCTCCACCATGATCACAGAAGCCCCCGTGACCCAACGCATGATCGCCGACCGCACCACCGCCCTCCACCGCGCCCTCCACCCCATCCCGTGAACCCAGCAGGCCCCCAAACCGCATCCCACAAATCACCGCCTCTTGGCTGGCCTGGCCTGGCCTGGCCTGGCCTGGGTTGGGTTGGGTTGGCTTGGGTTGGGTTGGCTTGGGTTGGGCTGGTGGGGGTGGCTTTGGGGATGGGGCGCGCCTTGTTGGCTTTTTCGGGGTGTCGGGGGCGGGGGCTAGCCTCTGGGGATGGCATCGCGCTTCTATCACCTGGTCGTCGACTCTCGGGAGCCTTCCGTACTCGCCGAGTTCTGGGCGGCCGTCCTCGATCAGCCGGTGCTCTACCGCTCGGAGGACGAGGTCATCGTCGGCGCGGACCCCCACACCTATCCCGGGCTGTGCTTCCTCCGGGTCGACGGCACGAAGGCTGTGAAGAACCGGTTGCACATAGACCTCGACCCGGACGACCAGGAGGCCGAAGTCCAGCGCATCCTCGCCCTCGGTGCTCGCCGCGTCGACATCGGCCAGTCCGCGGACGTGTCGTGGGTCGTGCTCGCGGATCCCGAAGGGAACGAGTTCTGTGTGTTGCGGCCTCACGCCTCCCTCATCGAATAGCGGTCCCGCGACCATGCCGCCTGGAGAAGAAGGAATCGGCGATGGACGACTCTGATGCCCTGCTCAGGATTCGAGAGATCTGCATGTCGTTGCCAGAGGTGACGGAGAAGCCTTTCGGCGGTCATACAGCGCCCTCCTTCCGTGTGCGCGACAAGCTGTTCGCGATGACCTCCGAGGACGGCCTGTCTCTGACGTTCAAGGCCGGACCCGGTGTGCAGGAAGCTCTGATCGCGGAGGCGCCCGAGCGTTTCTTCGTCCCGAAGTACGTGGGCGCCAAGGGCTGGGTCGGCGCGCGGCTCGACGCCGACCACGACTGGGATGAGATGGCCGAGCTGATCGAGGACAGTTACCGGCTCATCGCCCCCAAACGGCTGGTCGATCTCCTCGACCGCGGGTAGCCGGCCCTTGGCGTTCAGCGTGGTCGGCGTTCCAGACGTGCGAGGCGTGCGGCTATGTGGTCCATCGTGGCGTTGTCGGGTTGCCAGCCGCGCTGGAGCAGCGCCGTCAGGAGAGCGCCCAGGTAAGGGGCGGGACGAGTCAAGAAGTTCTTGGTGACGGGGATGACGTCCCAGCCCATCTCCTTGTCGAGCCAGCCTCGGCGCCGTGCGTCGTGGCTTCTGGCCTCTCGGCCGGTGTGGTGGCGTTCGCCGTCGTATTCGAGGCCGACGCGGAACTCGCGGTAGCCGAGGTCGATATAGAACCAGTTGCCTTTCGCGCTTCGCACGGGGATCTGCGTCTCAGGGCGCGGGAAGCCGGTGTCCACGACGGCGACGCGGATCCAGCTCTCGCTGGGGGAGGCCGCGCCGCGGTCGGCGAGCCTGAGGATCTGGCGCAGCCGTTGGTTCCCGCGGTATCCCCGCAGCGTGCGGGCCATCGCGGCGAGTTCCTCCACGGCCACGTCTCGGCGCAGGAACTGGTCCAGCGCCGCGACCGCCTCGTAGCGGGGAAGCCAGCGGGCGCAGTCGAGGGCGGTGCGGGTCGGGCAGGTGAGGCGTACATCGGATTCCTTCACTACGTGTTCGGGCGGGAGGTCGACGCTGTCGGCGGTGATCGGGACCGGGGCCGGTGGGGCCTCAGGGGGTCGGGGAGTGACGAGTTCGACGTCCCAGTCGAGCTCGCTCACTCCCGGAGGTAAGACGTCCAGGCCCCAGATCCATGCGGCGGTGCGCCGGGCGATGACGGCTTCCGGGGGCAGGATGCTGCTCAACGCCGCGGCGCGCGCGGCGAGGCCGGTCCCTTTGACGGGGACGAAGTAGGCGTCCGGCCCGACGGGGATGATCGAGTCGGCGGCCGTCCGCTTCCAGGTGAGGGTGAATCCGTCCATGGGATTGAGGATGCCTTGTCCGGCGGTGCCGGGCAGGGGGTGGCGAGAATGTGGATAACTTTGAGTTATCCGAGGTCAGTGCGCTAGTCGCGAGTTCGGCCTTGTGGCGGCTCTGCGCCTGGGACGGGCGTCGCGGAGACCACTCTCGTCGCCCATGCGGCCATGCGGTCGATCAACTCAGGGGCGGCGGCCACCTCGGCGTGGCCGAAGGACGGTTCTATCCACAGTTCCTTCGGGTCGGACGCCGCCTCGTAGAGCTGATGGCCGTGTTCGACGGGGAAGAACGCGTCCGCTGCCCCGTGGACGACCAGCAGCGGCACCGGCGCGATCCGTCCGGCGACCTCGTGCGGCGCCTCCGGAACGGGATCCCAGCCCTTGGGCGCGATGCGCGTGCCCCGCGCCAGCCGGACGGCCATCCGCCCCGCGCGCCGTTCGATCACCCAGTGCACGCGCCGCATCGGCACCGTTCCGCGGTAGTACCAGCGTGCCGGCGCGCTGACGGAGATCACGGCGTCCACGCCACCGTGCAGCGCCGCGTGCCTGACGACGATGGCGCCGCCCATGGAGAAGCCCGCCAGGACGATCCGCCCGTATCCCCGTCGCCTGGCCGCCGCGACCGCCGCGTCGATGTCGAGCACCTCGCGGTCTCCGACCGTGGAGTGGCCGCCGGACCGTCCGTGGCCGCGGAAGTCGAGCCCGATCACGCCGCCGTGCCGGCCGAGGGCCGCGGCGATCCGGCGCAGCGCGGGCCGGCGCCACGAGCAGGTGAAGCCGTGCGCCAGGACGAAGCAGACCTCCCCGTCGGAAGGCGTGTGACCTGCGTCGATTCGGACACCGTCGGCGGTGTAGAGGGTGAGCGGTTCGGGAGTCGCCACGCTTCCATGGTCGCTCATCGGCCGCGATGGTCGAAGAACCACCCGCCTCGACACGTCGGCGAGGCGGCCCGTCACGGTTGTGGATGGGAAGAAGTGGCCGTCGCACGTCCGCTGCTATGGCGCGGCGACGCCGGATACGTCTCTGTCTCAGGCTGTGGGGACCGGCACCATGCGCACGAACGAACAAGGAATCCGCCATTACCTGGGCCAGCGATTACTTCCCGCACCAAGAACAATTCCCTTCCTCCCCTCCTCACGGTCACAAGGAAGCCGCGCAGGTCAACACCATTGATACCGGCACCCCGAGCCTCCGCGACCCCATGGCCGCCCATAGGGAAATGACGGATTAAGTATGTGTCCGCCAGAGTGGGCTGAAAGGACACGGTGCTGGGTACTAATCAATCGTGTCTTGTGGGCTGGTTGGTCGACGGGCTTTGGCGTCGGATTGGCTGCTATGGACAGCGAAGATCGCACGCTTCGGGTGAGGGCGCGCCGTACGCGGCGAGCCGGCGAGCGCGGCGCGACGACGCGGGCGCCGGACGTTCCCGAAGCCTCCGCGACGGCTTCGGAGTACAGGCGCGCGGCCGAGGAGTACGCGCAGCAGGCGATGGTCTCCTCGGCGCGAGCCCACGACCGCGCCGCGTCGCTTCTGGAGGACATGGCCACCGTCCACCCCGAAGAGGCCGAACTGCACCTCCAGTCGGCCGCCCGCCACCGCCGATGGGCCGACAACGACAGAAGGCTGGCCCAGGAACACTCCCCCCACGGCGCACTCGACGGCGCCTGACGGCAGATCCTCACGACGGCACGACGCCGGCGGCCAGGGTCCAGCACCCCTGAACCGCGGGCAGCGGGACGTCCTGCTGCTGCCCGCGTCGGGCGACCTGTCCCCGGCCGAGATCGACGCGGCCCTCGGCATCGCCACCGGCACCGTCCATTCCCGGCTCAGCCGCGCCCGCGCCAGGGATGCGCGAGGCGCCCGGCGGGACCGACCCCCTCGACATGGGAAAGGCCCGGCGTCTCCCGCGATGCCGGGCCCTTTCGGCTCGCCGGGTGTCCGCCTTGTGGCCGCCGGGGCGGGGCGCTTAGGTAGGGAGAGGTCAGGTAAGGATCTGGTTATCTCACTGGGAGGTCCTGTGCGGGTCGGGGTGCTGCTCAACGAGCGGGGCGGGGTCGAGGCGCTGGGGAAGCTGGCGGACGACGTGCGGCGCGCGGCGGACGACGGGTTCTCCTCGGCGTGGATGTCGCAGATCTTCGGGGTGGACGCGCTGACCGCGCTGGCGGTGGCGGGCAGCGGGGTGTCCGGGATCGAGCTGGGGACGGCGGTGGTGCCGACGTATCCGCGGCATCCGGCCGTGCTGGCGCAGCAGGCGAGGACGACCGCGCTGGCGCTGCGGGGACGGTTCACTCTCGGCGTCGGCCTGTCCCACAAGATCGTCATCGAGGACATGTACGGGTACGACTTCGGCAGGCCGCTGCGGCACATGGACGAGTACCTGTCGGTGCTGGCGCCGCTGCTCGAAGGGGAGAACGCCTCCTTCGACGGCGAGACGCTACGGGGCAACATCGGGTTGAACGTGCCGAACGAGGGGCGGGTGCCGCTACTGCTCGCGGCGCTCGGCCCGAAGATGCTGAAGCTGGCGGCGGAGCGGGCGGACGGGACGGTGCTGTGGATGACCGGCCCCGTCACCGTCCGCGAGCACATCGCGCCGACCATCACGGCGGCGGCCGAGGCGGCCGGACGGGAGGCGCCGCGCGTCGTGTGCGTCCTGCCCGTGTGCGTCACCGGTGACGTGGAGCGCGCGCGGGAGCAGGCCGGGGAGACGTTCGAGGTGTACGGGGTGCTGCCGTCCTACCGGGCGATGATGGACCGGGAGGGCGTGGAGGGCCCGAAGGACCTGGCGGTCGTCGGGGACGAGGACGCGGTCGCGGCGAAGCTGGAGGAGCTGTCGGAGGCGGGCGTCACCGACTTCGTCGCCGCCGAGTACATGCCGGGCGACCGGCGCACCCGGGAGTTCCTGAAGACGGTCACGGCGAAATGAGTTCGTAGAGGTTGCCGCTGGCGTCGGAGAAGTAGAGGCCGCGGCCGCCGAGCGGGTGGTCCTCGTCCACGCGGCCGTTGTCGGCGTGGGCGGGGTCGTCGCCGTAGGGGATCTCGCGGGCTTCGAGGCGGTCCACGGCCGCGTCGAACGTGACCGCGTCCACGTCGAAGGCCAGGTGGTGGCCCTGCGGGTAGGCGACGGTCATGAAGTCGAGGGTGAGGCCCTCGTTCACGCGGATCGGGACGAAGTGCCGCGCGTGCGGGTGGGGGCCGGTGTACTCCAGGCCCAGGACGGCGGCGAAGAAGCGGGCCGCCTCGTCGTTGTCGGCGGCCGTCACGATCGCGTGGTTCAGGCTGATCGTCATGCGGTGGTTCCTTCCTTGAGAGCGCCGTGCAGGAAGACGTCCAGGTACTCCTCGACGGAGAGGGGCTGCGCGTCGGGGCCGGCGGCGGGCCGGGCCCGGCTGAACACGAAGCCCAGGAACAGGCCGGCGATCTGGTCGAGGGGCAGGCGCAGCCGGTCCCGTTCGGGTTCGAAGAGCTCGGCGAGCGCCTCGCGGGTGCGGGTCATGGCGGCCGCGCGGTCGGGGCCGGGCTCGCCGGCGCCGGGCTCGGGGCGCGCGCGCCGGCCGGAGGCGTGCAGCGCGCCGATCACCAGGCCCATGCGGGCGAGGTAGGCGTCGATCGCGGCGGCGGCCTCGGCGAGCCGCGCGGGCAGCGGCTGGTCGAGCGGGATCGCACCGATCTCGGCGAGGACGTGGTCGGTCCGCAGCGCCTCGGCGACGCAGGCGTCCAGCAGTTCGTCCTTGTCGGCGAAGACGCGGAAGATCGTCGCCTCGCCGATGCCGGCGGCGCGGGCGATCTGCGCCGTGGTGACGGCCGTGCCGCGCTCGGCGACGAGCGGCAGCGCCGTCCGGATGATCATTTCGCGCCGCTGCTCCGGGCTCATCCCGGGAGCGCGGCGCCGGCTCTTCTCCTCCATGCCCGCGACAGTACGGAGTGAGTGCTCACTCCGTCAAGAGCGAAGTGAGTACTCACTCCGCACAACCCGACAGATCAGCATTCGGTGGCTGATACCGTTGCGATGCTGCGCGCCAGGAGCGAAGTCCGGTGGAAAATCCGGCGCTGTCCCGCAACTGTGGTGCCCCTCTCGAAGTGGCCGAGCCAGGTCGCCTCCTCGCGCGCCGACGATTGTCGACCTCGTGGAAGGGCGATCCGTCATGACGGGCCGCGGCTTCCCTGCACCACCCAGGAGGCACCTGTGAGACCCGTACGCACCTTGGGCGCGGTGATGGCGATCGGCGTCGTCACGCTCGCCGCCGCATGCGGCGGCGACGACGGCGAGTCCGGCGGTGCGCCGGACGGTAAGGCCGTCACCGTCCAGGCCGCCAACGGGGCCGTGTCCGTCCCGGCCAAGCCGAAGCGCATCGTCTCCCTCTCCCCCACGCACACCGAGACGCTCTTCGCCATCGGCGCCGGGCCGCAGGTGGTCGCGGTGGACGACTACTCCAACTATCCGGCCGGCACCCCGCGGACGAAGCTGTCGGGCTTCAAGCCGAACGCCGAGGCGATCATCGCCCACAAGCCGGACCTCGTCGTGCTGTCCGACGACATGGACGGCATCGTCAAGGCGCTGGAGAAGGTGAAGGTCCCGGTCCTGCTGGAGCCGGCGGCGAAGAACCTGGACGAGGCCTACGACGAGATCGGCGACCTCGGGCAGGCCACCGGGCACGAGGCCGAGGCCAAGAAGGTCACCGACGGCATGCGCGCGGACATCCAGAAGACGGTGGCCGCGTCGTCCAAGGCCAAGGGCCTCACGTACTACCACGAGCTCGACAACCAGCTCCACTCGGTGACGTCGAAGACCTTCGTGGGCCAGGTGTACGGGATGTTCGGCCTGCAGAACATCGCCGACAAGGCGGACAAGGCCTCCGGCGACTACCCGCAGCTGTCCCGCGAGTACCTGCTCAAGCAGGACCCCGACCTGATCCTCCTGGCCGACACCAAGTGCTGCGGGCAGAACGCCGCCGCGCTCACCAAGCGCCCGGGCTGGTCGGACCTGGACGCGGTCGGGCACGGCGGCGTGGTGGAGCTCGACGACGACATCGCCTCCCGCTGGGGGCCGCGCCTGGCGGAGTTCGTCAAGGCGATCGGCGACGCGGTCCAGAAGGTTCAGTGACCGCTGCCGCCGAGGACGCCCGCCCGTGAGCAGGCGTCGACCGCACACCGGGGACGTCCCGGCCGACGCCGACGACGCGGCCGGGACGTCTTCGGACGTCCGCGCGGGTCCCGAGGACGTCTCCGATCGGGAGCGGGCGCCCGAGGTCTCCGACGGCCGCGGCGACGCGCCGCCCGAGACGGAAGAGCGCTCCGGCGGCCTCGCGGGTCCGGGCCCTGGCGGCTCGTCGCCCGGCCCGCGGAGTCAGGCCAGGCTGCGGCCGCTGCCGTTGGCGGCGGCGGTCGGGCTGCTGCTCGCGACGCTGCTGGCCGGGGTGCTGGTGGGGTCGGCCGGGCTGCCCGTGGGCGGGGTCCTGAAGGCGCTGGCCGACCGGATCCCGTTCGTGCACGCCGACAGCGGGTTCGGCGTCATCGACGAGAACGTGCTGTTCCAGCTGCGCGTGCCGAGGGCGCTGATGGCGGCGCTGGTCGGCGGGATGCTCGCCGTCGCGGGCGCCGGGTACCAGGGAGTGTTCCGCAACCCGCTCGCCGACCCGTACCTGCTGGGCGCGGCGGCGGGCGCGGGGGTCGGGGCGACGCTGGTCATCGCGCTGGTGCCGGGCGACCCCGGATACGCGGTCCCGCTCGCGGCGTTCGTCGGCGCGATCGGCGGGGTGGCCCTCGCCTACCTGCTGGGCAGCGCCGCGACGGGGCGCGGGAACGGGACGGCGACGCTGGTGCTGGCCGGCGTCGCGGTGTCGTCCTTTCTCGCCGCGGTGCAGACGCTGATCCAGCAGATGAGGGCGGAGGAGCTCCAGCGGATCTACTCGTGGATCCTCGGCGGGGTCGGGTCGGCCGACTGGCACCAGCTGGCGCTCGTCTTCCCGTACGCGCTGGTCTCCACCGCGGTGCTGCTCGCCCACGGCCGGCTCCTGGACGTGCTCAGCGTCGGCGACGAGGAGGCGGCCTCGCTCGGCCTGTCGGCGGCGCGGGTCCGGCTGACGGTGGTGGCGGCGGCGTCGCTGGCGACGGCGTCGGCGGTCGCGGTGAGCGGGCTGATCGCGTTCGTCGGCATCGTCGTCCCGCACGTGGTGCGGCGGCTGGCGGGGGGGTCGTACCGGATCGTGCTGCCGCTGTCGCTGCTGGGCGGCGCGGCGTTCCTGGAGGTGGCCGACCTCGTGGCGCGGACGGTGATCAGGCCCGGGGAGCTGCCGCTGGGCGTGGTGACGGCGTTCGTCGGCGGGCCGTTCTTCGTCGTGGTGCTCCGCGCGTCCCGGCGGCAGGTGGAGACGTGACCGTCGCGGTGCGCGGCCTGGACGTCGCGCTCGGCGGGCGGCCGGTGCTGAAGGACGTGTCGCTGGAGGCGCCGGCGGGGTCGTGGACAGCGGTCATCGGGCCGAACGGCGCGGGGAAGTCGACGCTGCTGCGCGCGATCCTCGGCCTGGTCCCGTCCCATGGCGAGATCACCCTCGCGGGCACGGACCTGCAGGCGCTCAAGCCGAGGCGGCGCGCCCGGCTCGTCGCCTACGCCCCGCAGAGCCCGAACCTTCCGGTGGGCATGACGGTGTTCGACTACACCCTGCTGGGGCGGTCCCCCTACGTCCCGCATCTGGGCCGGGAGAGCGCCCGCGACCGGGCCGTCACCGCGGAGGTCCTCGACCGGCTGGACCTCACCCCCTTCGCGGCCCGCCCCCTGGACCACCTGTCCGGCGGGGAGCGGCAGCGCGTGGTGCTGGCCCGCGCCCTCGCGCAGCAGACCTCGGTGCTGCTGCTGGACGAGCCGACGACCGCGCTCGACATCGGCCACCAGCAGCAGGTGATGGAGCTGATCGACCGGCTGCGGCTGTCGGACGGGCTGACGGTGGTGACCACGATCCACGACCTGACGCTCGCCGGGCAGTACGCCGACGGGCTCGTCCTCCTCTCCGGCGGGCGGGTGGCCGCGTCGGGCCCGCCGGACCTGGTCCTCACCCGCGACGCCGTCGAGGAGCACTTCGGCGCCCGCGTGAGCGTCGCCCCCGGGCCGGGCGGCCGGCCGATCCTGTCGCTGGAGCGTCCGTGAACCTCGAGACGGCGTGGCGGACGGAGGACGGCGAACGGCTGGCCTCGACGGTGTGGCGGGCCGGCCGCGGCCATCGGATGATCTCCTCGGCGATGCTGGGCGGCGGCATCGGCCCGGCCAGCTGGGTGCTGAACGCCCAGGTGCCGGGCGCCTACGCGCGCACCGACCCGGTCGCGCACCTCGCCGAGCTCGCGGCGGCGGCCGGGCCGGAGGGCCCCGGCGTCGGGATGCTCACGGCGGCCCCGGTCGCGCGCACGGTGCGGCGGGACGGCGAGGGCGTGCGCGTGTCGGCGACGGTGGGGCTGCGCGTCCCGACCTGGGCGGCCGCCCCCGCCGGGACGCCCGATCCCGAGCTGGCCCCGCTGGAGGGGGACGGGACGCCCGCCTGGAAACCAGGGACGATCAACATCGTGGTCGCCGTCCCCGTCGGGATGAGCGACCCGGCGCTGGTGAACGCGGTCGTCACCGCGACCGAGGCCAAGACGCAGGCGCTGCTCGAAGCGGGCTTCCCGTGCACGGGCACGGCGTCCGACGCGATCTGCGTCGCGGCCGCGACCGGCGGAACGCCGGAGGTCTTCGCCGGGCCCCGCTCCACCTGGGGCGCGAGGATCGCGCGGACGGTGCACGCCGCCGTCCGCGCCGGGGCCCTGGACTACGCGGCCCGGCTGGAGGCACGCGGCTAGCACCGGCCGCCGTACCACCCCGGTGCGGTACGGCGGCCGGTCTCAGGGCCAGTGCAGTGTGGGGTTCGGGCCTCACCTCCTCCCTGTGCGACGCGCGGCCGGCATGACGGTCAGCCGGCGTGGGGAAGGCGATGCCCGTTGTGCCCGCCGTGGCCGTGGCGGCGCAGCGGGTCGGTGGCGAGCGGGTCGCCGCCGTCCAGCAGGGACCCGTTCATCGGCGGCAGGGAGTGCACCCCGGTCGGCGGCTCCCGGTCGACGGCCGGCCGCGGCCCGGCGCGCCCGCGAAGAGGTTGGCCAGCGTGTCCTGGAGGGCGAGGGCGACCGCGAGACCGCCGACGCCGAGGGCGCCG
>NZ_JBEUPA010000064.1:0-40946 GCF_040492065.1 Actinomadura sp. NPDC000929
GCCGCGGCCAGCACCCCGGCCGCGGCGGCCTTCCCGGCGTGGAAGGGCTTGACCTCGGTACCGAACGCCTCCCGGTGCCCGAGCGTCTGCAGGGACGCCAGCCGGAGCGCGGCCGCCATTCGGTCGCGGCCGGGCTCGCCGATCAGTCCCGCGGTGACCGCGGCCCCGGCGACCCCGCAGGTGCCGGTGATGTGCCAGCCCCGGTCGTAGTGCTCCGGACTGACCGCCAGGCCGAGCCGCAGCTGCACCTCGCAGCCGAGGGCGAAGGCCGCCAGCAGGTCCCGTCCGGGTGCGCCGGCGGGCCATCCGGCCGCCCACGCCGCACCGAGGACGCTCGCCCCGGGGTGGATGACCGTCTCCAGGTGGGTGTCGTCGAAATCGTCCAGGTGTGCGGCGAAGCCCGTGAGCAGCGCCGCGCCGACCGGGCTCGCCTTCCCGCGCACCCCGGGAGCCGCGGGGACCCCGGTCGGTGCGGCCAGCGCGGCCGCAAGCCTGCCGACCTGGGGGGAGCCGGACGCTCCCAGGGCCACTGCCAGGACGTTGAAGAGCGTCCGGCTCGCGGCCTTCGCCACCTCTCCGGGGAGCGGCCGGGAGGCGCAGTCGAGCACCGCCTCGGCGAGCTCCTCGTAGGAGGGTGCGTCACCGGTGGTCATGTGCTCGGCTCCAGCCAGGTGATGGCGCCGAAGGAGAAGGCCAGCTGGGCCAGCCCGGCAGCGGAGGCCCCGTGCCAGTGCTCCTCTCCCGGCTCGATCCACACGATGTCGCCCCCGGTCACCTCCAACGGTTCACGGCCGCGGCGCCCGACGAAGCCGGAACCCGCCACGATGTGGATCACCTGGCCGTCGGCGTGGCTGTGCCAGTGGCCGCGCACGCCCGGGTCCAGTCGGATCAGCGCGGTGGTCGCCTTGCTGGTAGGACACCCCTGGACCGGGGAGCTGAACGCGGCGCCGGTGAAGCGTTCCGGTTCGGGGACCGGCGTGGGGTCCTTCAGCAGGTCCGCGGTACGGAAGAGCTTCACGCCATGACCTCCTTCTCGTGCGGGCCATCGGCGGCGGGTTCGACGGAGACCTCGGTGAAGCGCCGCATGGTGTCGACGAGGGCGGTCTCCGCGGGCAGCCGCTCCATGCTGGACGCGCCCAGGAAACCGGCCGCGCCCGGGACCATCCGCAGCACTTCCTGGGCGTCGTCGGGCGTGGCGATCGGTCCTCCGTGGCACACGACCAGCACGTCCTCGCGCGCGGACTCGGCCTGGTCGCGGATCTCCCGCGTGCGCGCCGCCGCGTCGGCGAGCGACATGGGGGCCCTTGCGCCGATCATCCCGGCGGTCGTCAGCCCGACGTGCGCCACGACGATGTCGGCGCCCGCGGCGGCCATGTCATAGGCCTCCTGTTCGGTGCGCACGTAGGCGGCCGTGATCAGGTCCATCTCGCGGGCGGTGCGGACCATCTCGACCTCCTTGTCGAAGCCGTAGCCCGTGGCCTCCAGGTCCGCCCGCACACTGCCGTCCAGGAGGCAGACCGACGGGAAGTTCTGCACCCCGGCGAATCCGAGTTCCTTGAGCTGCCCCAGGAACAACGGGATGTTCTTGAACGGGTCCGTGGCGCAGACGCCGGCGAGCACCGGTGTCCTGCGCACCACCGGGAGGACCTCTGCGGACATCTCCACGACGATGTCGTTGGCGTTGCCGTAGGGCATCATCCCGGCCATCGAGCCGCGCCCGGCCATACGGAACCTGCCCGCGTTGTAGATGACGATGAAGTCGACGCCGGCCTCCTCCGCGCACTTGGCGGACAGGCCGGTGCCGGCACCCGCGCCGATCAGGGCGCGGCCCGACCGGACCCGCTCGTGGAACAGGGGGACGTAGTGCTGGCGGCTCATTGCCGTTACCTCCAAGTGGATGTGAGACGGGCTGCCTCCCCGCCCGGTCACGGGCGGTGCTCCGGCGGGGAGTCCGGGGGCAGCCGGTAGAGGGGCGGGCGTTCGGCGACCAGGTCGAGCAGGCCCTCCCCGACGACGACCGTGATCTCCCGCGGATCGACGATCTTGGCTTCCTGGAAGGGGTACTTCAGCAGCGCGGCGACACGCGGCGACATCAGGTAGCCGCCGGCGACGACCAGCGTGAGCACCTCGTGCAGTTCCGGTCGCCGTTCGGCCAGTCGCTCGACCGCCGCGAGGTCGAGGGCGGGCCCCAGCTCGTCCAGCGCCCGCAGCAGCGGCGGGACGAGGTCGGGACGCGCCTTGACCACCTGGTCGAGCAGATCGGTGTGCACACCGGCCTGCGACCCGGACGGGAGCCCGGCGCCGGCCTCGATCAGCGCGTCCGCGACCTGCCCGAGCCGCCGGCGGGCCTCCGGCGGCACGGGCGTGTCCCGCGTCTCCCCGGTCTCCGCGGTGGTCATGAGGTCACCTCCACATCGCGGCGGCGAGCGACCAGGGACCGGGCGCAGCGCAGCGCGTTGGCCGCGATGGTCGCGGTGGGGTTGACGCCGGACGACGTCGGGAACACCGAGCCGTCGAAGACGTACAGGTTGGGCACGTCGTGGCACTGGCCGTGCGCGTCGACCACGGACGAGCCCGGGTCATCGCCCATCACGGTCGTCCCCATCAGGTGCCATCCGGTGCCGCGCAGACCCGAGTTGAGGATCTTCTTCGTGGCCCCCATGGCGTCGAGCACCTCGGAGAGGCGCTCCAAGTGCCAGGCCATCATGGCCCGCGTGTTGTCGGACGTGCGGTACTGGATCCGCACGCCGGGGACGCCGCCCGCGGCGGCGCCGTCGTCCAGCAGCACCCGGTTCGCCGGGTCGGGCAGGTCCTCGCAGATGACGCCCCAGATCGCCGAGTGGCCGAGCCGTTCGCGCAGCAGCCGGGTGAAGTTCGGGCCCCACACCGGTTCGTCCCCCCAGGTGCCCGGGAGCATGAACGACAGCGGCGCGCCGGAGGGGATCAGGTTCCACTTCGCGCCGCGCACGAAGCCGCGGGACCGGTCGGTCTCGTAGAACTCCAGGGAGTGCAGGTACTGGCCGAGCGGCCCGCGCCAGGACTCCAGGTCCTCGTCGAAGATTCCGATCGCGTTGCCGAACGGGTGCATCATGAGGCGCCTGCCGACCAGGCCGCTGGAGTTGGCGACCCCGGACCCGTCGGCCGACGCGAGCATGATGCGGGGCGTGCCGATCGCGTTGGCGCACAGCACCACCACGCCGGCGCGAACCTCATGGCGGACTCCGTCGGCGTCAAGGTAGGTGACGCCGGCGGCGCGGCCCCGGTCGTCCAGGAGTACCTGCTCGACCGTCGCCCGCACCGTCAGGCGCACCTGGTCCTTGGCGAGGGACTGCCAGTGGGTGCGGTCCGCGGACGCCTTGGCTCCGGTGGGGCAGCCGAAGGGACAGGCGGTCCGCTGCGCGCACGCGTGCAGGGGGCCGTACTCGGCGGTGGCGATGGCGTTGCTGCCGGGCCACCAGTGCCAGCCGAGCTTGTTCAGCGCCTCCGCGCCCCGCCGGCCGAGCTTGTTGAGCGGCACGGGCGGCAGCGGCGGCGGCGTGCTCGGGGGAAGCGCCGGATCACCCTCGAGGCCGCTGACGGCGAACTGCCGCTCGACCTCGTCGTAGTAGGGCTCCAGATCCCAGTACCCGATCGGCCAGTCGTCGCCGACACCGTCCATGGTGCGGGTGCGGAAGTCCGAGGGCAGGAAGCGTTCCCAGTGCGCCGCGTAGAGGACGGTGCTGCCGCCGACACCGTTGTACATGAGGGCGGTGACGTCCGACTCGGCGTCGTCGATGGGATAGTCGCCGCCGGCGCGGCGCTGGTTCGGATCCCAGTTCCAGTGCTTGCGGGACACGAGTTCGAAGTCGGCATAGCCCGCGCGCGCCTTCTCGTAGTCGGGCCAGTCCCCCTGTTCCAGGCACGTGACCCGCATTCCGGCGCGGGCGAACTCCTGGGCGGCGACCGCGCCCGAGGGGCCGGCGCCGACGATCAGGACGTCGCAGTCTTCGCGCACATCCCCGTCCTTTCCTTCGATCTTCTCCACGGGCCGCCCGCACCGCGTCGTCCGGGCGAGATGTCCATCACGGTTCGCGGCTCCCCGCCGCCGGCTTCCCGGCGAGCCGGGCCAGCAGCAGTCGCGCCGCCTGCTCGCCGAACGCCGGGGTGTTCAGTGCCACCGGGGAACGCTCCACGGTGACGTGGGGCGCCAACGACTCCAGCAGCGCTTGTTCGAGGGCGGCGTCCGCCTCAGGCCAGTAGAACGGGCCTCCCGGCTCCGACAGGGCGGACGTCCCGCCGGTGGGCAGCAGCAGCGCGACCGGTCCGCGCGCAGCCGACAGCTTCGCGCCGAGGCGCGCCGAGGACGGCGGCCTCCCGCGGATCGGTGCGCATCAGCGTCGCCGTCGCGTTGTGCGAGTAGAGCCGCCGCCCCCGGTACGGTTCCGGCACGGTCTCGGGCGCCCCGAAGTTGACGACGTCCAGCGCTCCGGTCGACACGACCTGCGGGGTCCCCCGCCGGCCGGCGGCGACCAGGCGGCCGGGCCCCGCACTCGCCACGCCGCCGGCGAGGTCGTCGGCCAGCTCCGTCGTCGTCAGATCGAGCACCCCTGACAGCCATCCGTCCTCGGCCAGCGACTCCAGCGTCCTGCCGCCGAGCCCGTTGGCGTGGAAGACCAGGACGTCCAGGTCTCGTGACTCCAGCACCCGGCAGGCGCGCGACACGCCGGCGGTCGTCACCCCGAACATGCTGGCGGCCACCATCGGCTTCCCGTCGCCGCCCGTCGCCGACGGCACCGGCCGTCCCAACTGGGCCGCCAGCATCGCCACCGACCGTTCGAGGACGAAGCGGCTCACCGTGTTGAGCCCGGCGATGTCCACGATGGAAGGGACCAGCAGCAGATCGCTGGCTCCCACGTGGGGACGGGTGTCACCGGAGGCCATCGTGGTGACGATCATCTTGGGCACGCCCAGCGGCAGGGACCGGAAGCCCGGTGCCAGCACGCTCAGCGCTCCCGAACCGCCCATGCCGAAGGCGGCGTCCACCTCGCCGGCCTCTCGTAGGGACCCCAGCAGGGCGGCCACCCCCTCGGCCATGGCGGCCAGGGCCTCCGCCCGGGTGGCGAGCGCGGCGATCTCGCGGTGGTCACGGCCCGCGGCCCGCGCCACCTCCGAACGGGTCACGTCGGGCCGGATCCGCGGCTCCCCGCGAACACCCGCGTCGACCAGCAACGGCCTCAGGCCGGCGTCCGCCAGCAGGTCCCGGACGTAGGCGTACTCGACGCCCTTGGTGTCGAGCGCCCCGACGAGGACGACCCGGCTCACAGCGTTCGCTCCATGATCACTTCCGGCTGCTCTCCCCGGCGCCGCTTGATCACGACCGTGGCCGAGATGGCGGCGATGGTCGCCGCGTAGGGCAGCATGAGCACGAACTGCGGCGGCAGGACCCCGTTGAAGTCCAGCTGCGACTGGATGCCGAAGGCCAGCGCGGATCCGAAGAACACTGCCGCCACCGACACCCCGACCGGGGCCACCCCTCCGAGCAGGACCGCCGCGAAGGCGAGGTAACCGCGGCCCTGCGCGATGTTGTCGGAGAAGGACCGCACCTGGGCCAGCGACAGCTCTGTACCGGCCAGCGCGCACAGCAACCCGGCGACCTGCAGCGCCGCCATCCGGTAGAGGTCCACCGGGACGCCGGCGCTGCGCGCCGCGAACGGGTCGCTGCCGCAGGCGCTGAGCTTCAGCCCGGCCCGGGTCCGCCGGATCGTCCACCACGACAGCCAGGTCAGCCCGAACGCCGCGAAGGTCAGCACCGACAGGCCGCCGAGCGGCCCGCCGACCGCGCCGAGCGGCCGCGGCAGTCCGACGGGCGACTCGATGGCAGCCTCGGTGTCGAAGAAGGCCACCAGGGCGTAGCCCGTCGCACCGGCGGCGGTCATCGACAGGCCGAGCCCGACGATGAGCACGTTCGCCTTGAAATGCGTGACCAGCACCCAGAACAGCAGCGACAGCAGCAGGTTCACGGCGATGGCGGCGCCCACGGCCGCGAGAACCGACCCGGTGCGGATGGCAGTGGCGGTCGCGACGAACGCGCCGCTGAGCATCAGCCCCTCCAACCCGAGGTGCAGGATGCCGCTGCGCTGGGCGAACAGTCCGGCGAGCGCCGCCAGCCAGATGGGCGTGGCGGCCTGCAGGCAGGTCACCAGGAAGTCAACCACGGGAGTTCACCACCTCCGGATCGCGGTGGGCGGGCCCACCCGGCGGATCACCGGCCTGGGCCGCGGCCCGCGTTCGCCGGCGTCTCAGCAGGGCGGGCACCGTGGAGACCGTGATCCACAGGGCGACCATCCCGTTGAGCATGTCGAGACCCGCCTGCGGCAGGTCGCTCACGACCGGCAGGTAGATCGTGGCGGCGCGCAGCGCACCGAAGAACACCGCGGCCAGCAGCGTGCGGAGCGGACCGAACGTCCCGACCAGCGCCACGATGACGGCCATGAAGCCGACCATCGGCGAGAACCCGACCCGCAGGCTGCCCGACGGGCCGTAGGCCTCGACGGCGCCCGCGAGCCCGGCCGCCGCACCGCTCAGCGCGAAGACCACCAGGCCGACCCGGGAGGCACGGATTCCCATCCACTGCGCCATCACCGGGTTGCGTCCCACGAGGCGGATCTCCAGGCCCAGCCGCGTGCGGCCGGTCAGGACCACGGCGCCCGCCATGAGGAGGCCGCACAGGATCAGCAGGGCGGGCGAGACTCCGCTGCCGTCGCTGAGCCGGAAGGCCCCCGGCAGCTGATCGGTCGTGGCCGCCTGGCCCGTGCCGTCGCGGCTCTTCAGCGGGCCGGTGCAGACCCACTCCAGGACCAGCACGGCGATGAAGTTCATCATCAGGCTGGTGACGACCTCATCGGCGCCGAGCCGCGTCCGCAGCAGCCCGGGCACCAGCGACCACAGCGCCCCGAGCGCGATCCCGACCGCGAAGGCGCACGGGAGCACCACGAGCACGGGACCGTCCCGCCACACCAGGCCGAGGGCGAGCGAGCCGATCGCCCCGACGTACATCTGTCCCTGGGCGCCGATGTTGAAGTAGCCGGCCTGGAAGGCGAGCCCGACTCCGAGCGCGATGATGAGCAGAGGAATGGCCCAGCGGATCGTCTGCGTCCATGCGGCCGGCGAGCCGACGCTGCCGTCGACCGTTCCCGCGATGATCGCCTCCACGTCATAGCCGGACAGGGCGAAGATGCCGAGGACCAGCAGCAGGGACACACCGATGACCGCGACGGGCCGGGCCGCGGCCGGCCTTGGCCGAAACCTCACGCGGCCTCACCCCTCACCATGGCGCCGCCCACTCGATCCAGATCGAACGGCCGGTCGAACTCGGCCACCACGCGCCCGGCGAACATCACCAGTACGCGATGGCACACCTCGAACATCTCCTCCAGGTCCGCGCTGACGATGAGGACGGCGGCGCCGGACGCCGCGGCGTCCACCAGCGCCGCCCGCACGTCACCGGCCGCGGCGATGTCCAGCCCGCGTGTCGGGTGCGCGGCGATGAGAACCCGCACGTCACCGGTGATCTCGCGCGCCAGGACGGTCTTCTGGACGTTGCCGCCGGACAGGTTCCCGGCCGGCTGGGTCTCGGTCCGGTAGGCGACCCGCCAGCGGTCCAGCGCCTCCCGGCACCGTTCCCGCAGGGCCCGTGGATCGAGCATCAACCCGTCCCCGACGCGCCGCGGGGCGGCGTGGTTCTCCCACAGGGCGCTGCTGAGGCTGACCCCTTCCACGTTGCGTTCGAAAGGGATGATGCGCAGGCCGCGGTCGCGGCGCCGCCGTACCGAGGCCCCCGAGATGTCGGAGCCGGCCAGGGACACCGTCCCGCCGCGCAGCGGCGCCATCCCGACGAGCGCCTCGACGAGGCTGCGCTGCCCGTTGCCCTCGACGCCGGCGATCCCCACGATCTCTCCTGCGCGGATCTCCAGCGACACGTCGGTCGCGGCCGCGTCGTGCGCCCCGGACCGCGCGGTCAGCCGGGTCGTGCTCAGCACCGCCGGCGCGTCCGGGGCGGGTTTCGCGACGGTCGGCACCTCCCTGGCCGAGGCGTCGCCGATGATGGCCCGCGAGACGTCCGACGGCTCCAGGTCGCCGATGGGCGTCGGCTCCAGGACGAGCCTGCCGGCCCGCAGCGCGGTGACGGTGTCGGCGACCGCGAACACCTCGTCCAGCTTGTGCAGCACCACGATCACGCACAGGCCCGCGGCGGCCAGGTCGCGCAGCCGGTCGAACAGCCCGCGCATCGCGGGTGGCGGCAGAACCGCCGTGGGTTCGTCCAGGACCAGGACGCGGGGGCCGGAGGCGAGGGCGCGGGCGATCTCCACCGCCTGCATCGTCTCGATCGGCAGCCTGCCGATCAGGGCGTCCGGGGCGACGGCGGCTCCCCCGTCCTCCAGGAGCGTCCGCGCCCTGCGGTGCAACGCGGCCTTGGAGAAGCCGCCGAGGGGGCGGCGCTCGTCGTTGAACAGTTCCAGTGCCTGGGCGACGGTGAAGTCCGAGGGCAGCGCGAAGTGCTGGTGAACCAGCTCCACGCCCTGTCTGCGTGACTCGGCGACGTTCCCTCCGGCGAGCAGGTGCTCTCCCACCCGGACGGTGCCGCCGGAGGGTTCGACCAGCCCGGCCAGCACCCGCGCGAAGGTGGTCTTGCCGGCGCCGTTCTGGCCGACGATGGCGTGCACCTTGCCCGGTGCGAAGGTCCCGCTGACTCCGTCGAGGGCACAGAAGTCACCGAAAAGTACCGAGACGCCCTGGCAGGTGACGGGTGCTCCGGCGCGTTGCGGACCGCCCGCCGCGGCGGGTCCGGTTCTCTCGTGTGGTCGGGCTCGCATGGCCCGCTCACACGTTGCCGGTGTTGACGGGCACGTCGACGGAACCGTCGACGATCTTCTGCTTGGTCTCGCCGACCTTCTGGAACGCCGAGTCCAGGTCCGGGGCCCCGGCGCCGGGCCGGAACATCTTGGCGCGTTCCAGGAAGGTGCCGTCGTCGGCGAGGCCCGCTTCGCTGCCACCGGGCTTCCAGGTCCCGTCGGCGATGGTGAGCACCCGCTTGGCCATGGTCGCGCCGTAGTGCTGCGACGCGACCGCGATCACGCTGGTAGCGGTCTGGGCGCTCTCCGCGTTGTCGTAGATGACGAAGGTCTTGGCCTGGTCGGCGGCCTTCACGACGCCGACCGAGGAGCCGCCCGCGTAGGCGAGGACCACGTCGACCTTGTTGTTGAACATGGTCTGGGCGATCTGCTGGCCCTTCACCGGGTCGCCGAACGACCCGACGAACGCGCTCTTGACGGCGATGCCGGCGCGGGTGGCCTTCGCCCCCGCCTCGAAGGCGTGGTAGTCGGCGTTCAGCGAGGGGATCGCGGTTCCGCCGATGAACCCCACGACGCCCGTCTTCGACACGGTGGCGGCCAGCACGCCGGCCAGGTACGAGGGGCCCTGCGTGTCGAACGAGACCGTCTGGACGTTCGGCAGCTCGGGCTTGTACGGGTCGGAGTAGATGTGCACGAACCTGGTCTTGGGGAAGTCGGGCGCCACGGTCTTGAGTACCTGCGTGAAGTCCGAGAACGACACGACGATCACCGGCGTCCCCGACTGGGCCAGGCTGCGCAGCGTCGACTCGTGCGAGGAGGGGTCGGGCGCGGCCACGTGGCGGGTGGTGTAGCCGGCCGCCTTCAGCGTGTTCAGACCGGCGATCAGGTTGTCGGTCGGCCCTCCGTCCCCGGCCTTCTGCGGGGTGACGAGCGCCACCGACTTCTCGTCTCCGCCTCCCCGCTGGTCTCCGGTCCCGCATCCGGTGAGCGCGAGAGCCGATGCCAGGCTCGCGGCGACGAGGAAACGACGGCGGTTCAGCGGCCCTGTTCCGAGACGCATAACAGGCTCCGTTCTGTCGGCCCGTTCACCGACACGGTCCTTCGTCCACCGGGTCCTGCGCCCGGCGGTTCTGCGAACGTACACGGCTGTCATCTTGGTGTCTAGAGGATGTATGCATAACAATCAGTACGCTTACTCCGGAACACCTGGCCGCGGCGGATGGGGAGGCCGTGCCCGCGGGGCGTTGCACCGGCGGGCACGGCCGACGGGATTCAGCCGGTGACGATCACGCGAGCGCCGTCGAACGCGACGACGGTGTCGAGATCCGCCGATTCGACGGCCAGCCGGTCCGCGAACCGGCGGGCGTTCTCCGGATCCGCCAGGACGGGGAGCCCGTGCTCGGCCGTCATGATCGGCACCAGTGACACCTGCGGGACGTCTCCGCCGGCCAGGTCGACGACCGTGATGAAGGCGTCCCGGCTGAACGCGTCGTAGATCTCCTCGATCTCCGGGGTGATGTTCTCCCTCGGCTGCTGGGCGACGAAGTTGCCCGGGCTGTACACGATGACCCGATCCCGGTACACCTCCACCCCTTGCGGGGCGTGCACATGATGGCCGAGGACGAGGTCGGCCCCCGCGTCCACGAGCGCGTGTCCGAACACCCGCTGGTACTCGGCGCGCGCGCTGCCGAACCCGAAGCCCCAGTGCACGGTGACCACCACGACGTCGACGCGCTCCCGCAGTTCCCGGACGCGGCCGATGACCCGCTCGTGGTCGGCCGCGCGTACCCGAGTGCGGATGACCGGGGGCACGCCCGGTTCCTCCAGCTGGAACTCGCCGTTCACGACCCATTCGGTCTCCACGTGCACGGGAGAGATGCCCGGCTTGGACGGGCCGGCCGCGGCTCCCAGCGGCAGCAGGCAGGACCAGGCGAGGATCCCTACGCGGCGGCCGGCGATATCCAGGACGACGGCCTCCTCGGCGGCCGCGAGATCCTCTCCCGCACCGATCGTCGTCACTCCCACCGAGCGCAGTCTCCGCACGGTGTCGTCCAGGGCGTCCCAGCCGTAGTCAGAACTGTGGTTGTTGGCGAGTGTCGCCACCCTCAGGTTGAAGGCGGCCAGCTCGTGGACGAGTTCGGGACGCGCCCGGAAGTTGAGGATCCGGTCGGAAGGGTGACCCCGGTCGGAGAAGGGCAGTTCCACGCTCGACAGCACGCAGGACGATGCTCCGAGCACCTCCTGAAGTGCGGTGAAGCCGGGATCAGCGGGCACCTCGGCCAGGGACCTGGTGAGAACGATGTCACCGGTGGCGGTCAGATGGGAGATCACGCGCGGCGCCTTCCTGTACTGCGGACGGTCGCCGTACCGGCACGCACTGCCGGAACGGCGAGCGCGTCAGGCCATGCCGGACCAGACGGTACGGCGCTGAGGACGGACGTCACAGTGTCACGCTCGCGTAACACAGTCAATACGTTAGGGGTACAGTTGACGGAGGCTGTGGTGCTCGGTCCGGCCGCATCTCTGTGCCCGACAGACCTTCCCAAAGAAGCACGCAGGCCCCAGAACGCCATACCACGAGGGGCCTCCGAGCGGAGGCAGGGGCCCACCTGCTCTCTGGGGGCACTCCAACGCCGCAAGACGTACTGGTAAAATGTATGCGTGATGCTTGAGGTGCAACGCCGGATAATGACCTTGCGCGACTCCTCGGGCAACGGGCGTCCGCTCTACGAACGAGTGGCACACGAGATGTCCGAGGCGATCCGGACGGGCGAACTGGGCCCCGGCGAGCGCTTGCCGTCCGTCCGGCAACTCGCCACCGACCTGGGCCTCAGCGTCACGACCGTCATGAGCGTCTACGCCCGGCTCGGAGAGCTCGGCCTGGTGCACGGGGAGGCCGGCCGCGGCACCTTCGTCAGCGAGGCCGCCGACCTCCCGCGGACGGCACCGCCCCCCCGCGGAGGCGAACCCCAGATGCCCGCCCGCGGTGGCAGGGCATGGCGGCGCCAGGTTCTCGCCCAGACCGAGGCGCGACTGCAGCGCAGCCATCCGGACGCGCGCGACCTCACGCGCGGCGGGCCGGACCCGCGACTGCTTCCGCTGACCGTCGTCAAGCGCGCCTACCGGGACGTCGCCGCCCGGTTGCGGGCTCGGGACCTGGAGTATCCGGCGACGCTGAGCACCGAGCCGGAACTGGCCGCTGCGCTCGCCAAACGGCTCGCCCACGACGGCATCGAGACCGATGCCGACGACCTGCTCATCGCCAGTTCCACGCAGCAGTTCCTGGCCCTGCTCGCCATGCTGCTCCAACGTCGCTCCCCCGGCGAGACCGTCCTTGTGGGCGTCGAGGAGCCCGGTTACCAGACCGCCATGGACACCCTCGAATTCCAAGGACTGGGGCTCGTCCCCATGCCGCTGGACGAGGCGGGGGTCACCGTCGAGGGGCTGCTCGGTGCCGTCGACGCGGGTGTCTCGGCCGTGCTGTTCACCCCCCGCGCCCAGAGCCCGACCGGCTGCTGCTGGACGGCGCAACGCCGACGCGCGCTGGCAGACGCCCTCGCGCCACATCCCGACGTCTGGATCATCGAGGACGACCAGTTCGCCGAGGCCGCGACCCTGCGACCAGGGTCGCTGTACACCGATCCCCGGCTACGGGACCGCGTCGTGTACCTTCGCTCATTCTCCAAGTCCATCGCCCCTGACATGCGGCTGGCGGTGGCCCTCGCCAAGCAGCCGATCCGCCATCCGCTCACGCTGGCCAAGTCCTTCGCCGACGGATGGACGTCCCGGACGTCCCAGCGCGTACTCGCGGCGACGCTCACCGACCCCCGCCTCGACGAACTTCTCACGGAGGCGCGCACCGAGTACGCGCACCGCCGGGCCGCCGTCCGCGAGGCCCTCCGGCAGGCCAGCGCCTCCCAGCAGATCGGCCTGTTCGTCCCCGAGTACGACACTGACGGTTTGCACGTCTGGGTCACGCTCCCAGACGGTTGTGACGCCGACCGGGTGGTCGAAGCCACGGCGCAGCGAGGGTTCCTACTGGCAGCCGGGCAGCCCTTCTTCCTGTCCCCCGGCCACCAACGCCACCTGCGGATCAACGCGGGCGCACTTCCCGCCGAGCACGCCCCGCAGCTCGCCGCGGCGATCGGCGAGGCCGTCGTCACCCTGATGGGCCAGCCCACCGCCCTACTCACGCCCTGACTCGGCAACCGACCGGACCATGCCGCCGACCCGCGGCCACGGTTCAGCGCGTGCGCCGCGGCCACCGGCTCCCCCCGTAGCGGGAGACGCGGCCCTGACCGCCGGGCTCGGCCCAAGGGTGTATCCGGCGGCGTTCAGCGTGGTGTTGAGCTGGCAGTAGATGAGCTGGTGCGCGGCGGCCCCAGGCCCTAGTGGGATTTCCATATCGGCTGCCATGACCGGCCCATACCCGTGTGCCGGCCATCGGTCTTTCCTGTGATCATGATCGATCGGCAGATCACTACGTGAGGCGCTGACCGTACGGGACGATCCAATTCTGCCCGGTTGCCCGATCGACGTTTCCGCAGTTCAGCCCGAACTTCTCGGAGGTCACAAGCCGGCAGCGGTAAGGATCCGATACATCTGGGTCGGCCGTAGCGCAGAGTTGGCAGCGGCGTCGTCGGCTACCTCAGGGTCTGGGTCGCCGAGCAAATGCTCCAGCAACACGTCAGTGATGTTGTGGTGACGGGCGACCCCCCGGCGCAGGAAGGGCTCGGAAGCGCCGGCGAGCTGCTGAAGGCATGGCAGGGGTAGTTCCGGGTCTTGCAAGGCGAGGTAGCGCACGTCCGGGCTTGGCTCGTCGACGAACGTGCGCAGCACCTCACGAGGGAAGTTGGGGTGGTCGACGAGTAGCGGTCGGATGTGCAATACGTCGCCGTGGGCGCGGACCAGTCTTTCCAGGACCTCTGGTGGCGTGCCCGGCCGACGGGCGGCAGCACGGCGGACTGCGAGTTCCGGGTCGTTGTCCAGCCGACGCCATGCCTCTTCAGGTAGGTCGTGACAGGAGGCCAGAACGCGCCGAAATGTTGTGTGCTGGCAGTCCAGGTAGGTCATCCGCTCATCGAGAGGCGCTTCGCGCAGCCAGTCCGGTTCGACGAAGTTCCAGCTAAGAGCTACTTTCGCCTCGATGCTTCCGTCCGCGCGTTCGGCTTCTACAAGCGCATACAGTCGGTCCCGGGTTTCGGCGTCCACATGCCGACTCTGCGCAGCCGCGACCCGCACGAGCGGGTCATCGACGCCCAGGAGCTGGGCGACCATCTCTGCCGATAGATGGGGATTACAGGCGACAGCTTGATGGAGCTCCGCCTCCTCCTGCCGCATGAGCTGCGCAAACTGCTCTGATGTAAGTGGGACGTAGCGCGCCACGTTAATGCGCACTGCAGGGTCGGCTAGGCAACGCTCCCTCCACTCAGGCGGGACACCCGGAATTTTGCGCTCGGTGGCCGCTGCACGGACCTGTGGATCTGGGTCAGCGAGCAGTTCCACTTGCACAACGAGAGGCCGGTCGTACCAGGCTCGTGCGACTGCGGCACGCAGGCTCGGACTCGGCGCACTGGCAAGCATCGTCCGAGGCTGGCCATAGGCTTCCTCAAGGTCGTCGATGCCAATCGGCACCTTGCGGTCAACCATGTGGCGGACAAAGTCTGTGAACGCGTTGCGGATCGCCGGATCGGGATGCTCGGCAATCCTTCGGCGCATCTCCGGGGAGATCCGGTCCCCGTGAAGGCCAACCGCGGTGTCGCCGTCGTCGTGCTTCAGCAGAGCATCGACAACGGCGTCCTCCAGCCGCCCACGGCGCTGCGATATCCCGTGTCGGCCAGCCCTGTGTGCAGCCAGACGTACCAGGACATCATGAGGAGAGGACGGGTTCCGCCCCAACCCGGAGAGTTGGGGATGATCCAGGCTTGTCATGCGCTCAACCTAGTCGGGCCGTTGCGTGCCAGTCCTTTCATCGATCCCTAGAGGGCACCAGCGGTGTCAGGTAAGCGTGGCCCGGAAGGCACTCCCCCGGTGGACGCAATGGCAGAAGCGCGGGGCCGCCCAGCCCGGCGCCGGCCATCGCAGCCACCACGAGGAAATCGCGGAAGCTGATTCGGTTAGCAATCTGGGGCGCCGAGGATGACAGTTTCCTTCGGAGGCGAAGCTGCTCACCCAGCCGATACCTTTACATTGTAGATCAAAAAGAGTGCCGCTGGGCGCGCAGGGCGGAGGCGAAGGCGCGCAGCGCCCTGCGAGCGGCCGGCTCGGACGGGCGTGATTGCAGGACGACGCTGCGGGCGGGCAACGGCGGGAGGCCGAGTGATTCGCCCATGTCCATGGTGCCGGGTGGGGCCACGCGCGGGCTCAGCGCCGCCACGGCCAAGCCTGCTGCCGCGGCCGCACCGATGGCCGCGATGCCGCCGCCCACGAACACCTCTTGCCAGGCGATGCCCGCTTCGTTCAGCGCGGTCACCGCCATCTCGTGCACATGGCATGACTCGGCCTGCAGGGCGAGGCGCAGAGGCTCGCCGGAGCGGTGTTCGAAGTCGGAAGAGGCCATCCAGCCAAAGGGCTCCTCCATCAGGACTTCACCGTCGGTGCGACGGCCCTCGTGGCGCAGCACGATGGCCGCGTCCAGCGCACCGCTGTCGAACAGGTCAAGGAGCTCCCATGAGCTGGCGATTCTCACCTCCAGCGTCAGGTCTGGCTCTGCTCGCCCCATCTGGCGCAGGAGGTGGGGCAGTTCGGCGCCGACGACGTGGTGGCTCATGCCGATCGACAGGCGTTGCCGCTGGACGCCGAACGAGCCCAGCGCGCCCGCGTGGGCGGCCAGCAGTTCACGTGCGGGGCCGAGGAAGGCGGCGCCGTCTTGCGACAGGCGGACCAGGCGGGGCGTACGGTCCAGCAGGCGGCGGCCCAAGGCGTCCTCCAGCCGCTTGATCTTCAAGCTCACGGCGGACTGCGTGGAGTCCATCGCCTCCGCCGCGCGCGTGAAGCTCTTCATCTCGGCGGTCAGCACGAAGGCCTGCACAGCGTCCAGGGCGAGCATCTTCATCGTCACGCCGATCATTGGAATATTTAATGACTGAAATATCCTAAGATGACTTTTTTGAATGATCAAGTGCTGGCTACGCTGCGAACCATCCCGAGGAACGGAGTCAGACCATGCCCTTGGTCCAGGTGTCGTTGCGGCGCGGCAAGTCCGCCGAGTACCACCAAGCACTCTTCGAAGGCGTCTACCACGCCATGCGTGAGACCTTCGACGTGCCGGAAGACGACCGCTTCATGACGATCACCGAGCACGACAGCAGCACCTTCAGCGTCAGCCCCACCTACTACGGTGTCGAACGGAGCGACGAGGTGGTCATCATCCGGATCACCGCCAACAACACGCGCGGCCTCGCCCAGAAGAAGGCGCTCTACCTGCGCATCGTCGACCTCTTGCAGGCGAACCCCGGCGTGCGCCCCGAAGACGTGTTCATCAATCTTGTGGAGGTACTGCCGGAGAACTGGTCGTTCGGCAATGGCATCGCGCAGTACGCGGTGCAGCAGGGCTGAGGGGAACGGTGTGAGCCGCAGCGACAAGAAGCCCGCGGGTGGGCCGCACAGCTCGCCGGCGGCCCTCCGGTGTCCGGTCAGAGGACAGCCCGCCGGCTACAAATGCCGTCCTCCGCAGCCGCAGCCACGGGCCAGTGCCGTGGTTCTCGTGGAGGGCAGTGCGAGCATGCCACCGAACGCCAGCAGGCCGATCAGTGCCGCGGCGATCGTGGTCATGCCCACGTAGACCACGGCTCTGTCGACCTGGTGGCGGAACGCAGGGCGCGGTGGCCCGCTCGGCGGACCACCGCACCATCGCGCAATTCCTGCATCTGGTCAGGGAGCTAGCAATACTTGTAGCTCGTATCCACGGACCAGACGGGGTACCAGTTGGCGGATTTGAAATTCCGCGAGAGGTCGGGCGCCGAGGCGGGAGCCGGGTAACACGCGATAATGCTCCCGACCGCACCCCCGTCGAACGTCAGCGCGTCCACGCCGCCCGTCTGGTTGTTGATGATCCACTGGTACTTGCTGTCGTAGTTGAAGTTGTGGACGCCGTAGGACTTCTCGTCGTACAGCCGGAAGACGTACCAGTAGTTTCTCGTGCTCGTCTGGTTCGAGAGCACGTACAGGCAGACGTAGAACTTGGCGCATGAGGGCAGGTAGTCCCTCGACTCCTCGCCGCGCGGCCGGTCCATCCACCTCCAAGGACCCTCGATGCCGTCGACCTTCGGCTCTCCCCCGGGGCCGATGTAGGGGTCGGCGGACGCGCTCGGCGCGACGGCGATCGTCGACAGCAACATCGCCAATGCCGCGACGGTGACCGCGGCGAACCTTCTCTTCGGCATTCGCGCCGCTCGCATGATCATGTGGCCCTCCTGGTTCGCGATGAGCGCGCGTGTCGCGCCACTCTGGGATAGCGAGTTCGTCCTTTGAATTTTGAATGAGGCGCCATAGGACATCTATCTGGTGAGTGCACACTGCTTTAGGATCCGTCCACTGTTCGGCGCCGACCGTCCGCACAGCGCACACCGGGCAGCCGCCACCTCCCGGGCCAGGGAGAAGTGGATTACGCCGTCGAGGAAGGCAGGTCGACCTTTGCCCCGCCCGCGCCGTCGATCCATCGCGCCGACCACCGAGCCAGCGTCGAGGGTCGAAGGCCAGAGCGCGGCACGCGCCACCGGCTCGCACGCACCGCTCTTTTCGCGACGGTGCGTGGACTGGCTTACGCTCTCGGCACCACCATCGGCACCACAGCGGTGCGAACAGTGGGAAAGCGCCAGCGCATCAGGGCGAACTCGGGATTGAGCGCCGTCCCCGGTAGGGACCGGGGACGCCGGACATCCCGCTCAGCGCACACGCGGTGCGACTCCTGGGAGAGGACGCGCCTCGCGTATACGGTGATCGCGGCGGACTTCGACCGTTCCACACAGGCGCCTGCACCTCCATCAACGGCTCCTCATGCTGCGGGCTGGGATCGACTCCACGCAGGGACGGGGGCTTGATGTGATGTTCCGCTTGGATTGAGCGCTGTTCTTTGATAGTTGCGCATTTCAACGGGCGTGGCCATCGGGGACAAGGGATCGAGGACGAGTGCTGGTAGCGGGTCGATATCGACTGGACGAGCCGATCGGCCAGGGAGGGATGGGCGAGGTCTGGCGCGCCACCGACCAGAACCTGGATCGGACGGTCGCGGTCAAGCTGCTGCTGACGGCCGCGCCGGACTCACAGGCACGCGAGCGGTTCCTGTTGGAGGCGCAGACCGCGGCCCGCCTCAGTGATCCGCACGTTGTGGCGGTGTACGACTTCGGCACCCATGAGGGCCGGCTCTTCCTGGTGATGGAGCACGTCCAGGGACACAGCCTCGCCCACGCAGGGCCCCTGCGTGGTGCCATGACGCCGTCGCGTGTCGCCGACATCGCCGCGCAGGCGGCGGCGGGGCTTTCCGCCGCGCATCGGCAGGGCGTCGTGCACCGCGACATCAAGCCGGGAAACCTGCTGCTGGCCGCCGACGGCACCGTGAAGATCGCCGACTTCGGCATCGCGCGGTTCACCGGCGAGGCTTCGGCGTCTCTCACCATGACCGGTCAGGTGATCGGCACCAGTACCTACCTGGCGCCCGAGCGGGGCCTGGGCCGGCCGGCCTGCGCCGCCTCCGATGTGTACTCTCTCGGCTGTGTTCTGTACGAGTTGCTGACCGGGCGGCCGCCGTTCCAAGGTGATAACGCCGCCGCCGTCGTGTTCCAGCACGTGGACGCCGCACCCGTGCCGCCCCGGAACTGGTGTCCGGGACTGCCAGGCCCGTTCGAGGACTATCTGATGCGGCTGCTGAGCAAGCGGCCCGAACAGCGTCCCACGGCCGCCGAGGTAGCCGCCTGGTTCGCTGAACAGTCCTGGCGTGCAGACCGCCCCGCACCGGACGCGGCCGTCACCTCCACGGCCCGGCTGCCTGTCGTCGACCTGCCGTCCCCCGTGTCGAGAACCCGTTCCTTGAAGTTCTACGGGATCGCCGCAGGAGCCTCGGCCACTGCGGTCGTGATCGCGGGAGCGATCGGATTGGCGGTCGCCTCTGCTGGGGGCGAACCTGCCCCGGTCCCGACGGCATCCACATCGGCGCCTCCGGCAGGCGGCGCGCCTCCGGGAACGCCCACGGAGAAGAAGTCAGCCGTCGAGCGCCAAGAACCGCCCCCGAAAAGGACATTGAAACCAGCTAAGAGGGCACCCAAACACAAGAAAGGTAGGCACAAGTGAACCACGCCGTTTGGCTGGAGGGTCTCTTGACCGCATCATGACCAGCAGTAGCGCGCCTCCGGCGGCGGCGAGGCGCATGCCCAGCATCAGGGCGCTCCAGGGCCTGTCCGGATAGCGGGGCGTGAGACGGGACAGGCCCTGGGGTTCTCGGGTGTGGCCTGCTACACGGTAAGCCAGACCGCCTGGTCCGGGGCCAGTCGGCTGGCTTCGACGGGGCCGCTGGCCAGCAGGATCGAGGTGTGTTCCGGCAGGTGGTACGGCTCGGTCGAGAGGTTGACGACGCAGATGAAGCCGGGTTTGCGGTGGAAGGCGAGAACTCCGGCGGGAGTGTCGTCCAGCCAGGTCAAGGTGGAGTCTCCGAGGGCGGGATGGTCGCGGCGCAGGCAGAGGGCGGCGCGGTAGAGCTCCAGTACGGAGTCCGGGTCGCCGCTCTGGGCTTCCACGGTGCGCGGCGCCCAGTCGGCGGGTTGTGGCAGCCAGGGCGCGGTGGTGGCCTGTGGGCTGAACCCGTACGGTGAGGTCCGTCCGGACCAGGGGATCGGAACTCGGCAGCCGTCGCGGCCGCGCTCGGTGTGGCCGGAGCGTTCCCAGACGGGGTCCTGGAGGACGTGTTCGGGCAGGTCCTCCACCTCGGGCAGGCCCAGTTCCTCGCCCTGGTAGATGTAGGCGCCGCCGGGCAGGGCGAGAGTGAGCAGGGCTGCTGCGCGGGCACGCCGGGTGCCCAGTTCGAGGTCGGCGGGGCCGGCGGGGACGTAGGACTCGTTGGCCACCCACTTCTTCGCGGCCACGCGGCCGTAGCGGCTGGCGTGGCGCATGACGTCGTGGTTGGACATGACCCAGGTGGCCGGGGCGCCGACCGCGCCGAGTGTCGTGAGGGTGTCATCGAGGACGGTGCGCAGGTCCTTCGCGTCCCACTCGGTCATGAGGAAGTCGAAGTTGAAGGCGGTGTGCAGGCCGTCCTCACGGACGTAGGCGGCGAGCCGTTCCGGGGTGTCCGTCCATGCCTCGGCGACGAAGCAGCGGTCGCCGGGGTACTCGTCGGCCACCTTGCGCCAGGCGCGGTAGATGTCGTGGACCTCGTCGCGGTCCCAGAAGGGGTGCACGCCGCCTTCGCGGTCGGCCAGGTCCGGCAGCTCGGGGTCCTTGACGAGACCGTGGGCCACGTCGACGCGGAAGCCGTCCACTCCGCGGTCGAACCAGAAGCGCAAGACGGACTCGAACTCGGTGTGGACGTCGGGGTGTTGCCAGTTGAGGTCCGGCTGCTGGGGGGTGAAGAGGTGCAGGTACCACTCGCCGTCGGGCACCCGGGTCCAGGCCGGGCCGCCGAAGCGGGACTCCCAGTCGTTGGGCGGCAGGGCGCCCTCGGGGCCGAGGCCGGGGCGGAAGATGTAGCGCGCGCGTTCGGGGCTGCCGGGGCCTGCGTCCAGCGCGTCCTGGAACCAGGCGTGTCGGTCGGAGGAGTGGTTGGGGACGATGTCCGCGATGATGCGGATCCCATGCGCGTGCGCCTCCTCGATGAGTCGCTCCGCCTCGGCGACCGTGCCGAACAGCGGGTCGATCTCGCGGTAGTCGGCCACGTCGTAACCATGGTCGGCCATCGGCGACTTGTACCACGGGTTGATCCAGAGGGCGTCCACGCCGAGGGACTCGAGGTACGGCAGGCGGGAGCGGATGCCGGCGATGTCACCGACGCCGTCGCCGTCGCCGTCGGCGAAGCTGCGGATGTAGACCTGGTAGATGACGGCAGTGCGCCACCAGGGAGTGGTGGCGGTGGGGGCGGGCACGGTGTTGCTGCTCCTTGGTCGTTTCATGTCAGGCTCGGACCTGGTGTCTCAGGCGGGCGCCGGCAGGCTGTGGTGGCCCGCGTTGTCGCTGTGCGGGAGGAGGCCGTAGTAGATCCGGGGCGCGCCGTCGAGCGTCAGCGTCGCGCTGCCGTTGGTGACCGGGATCTGGGTGACCCGTCCGATCGCGTTCACCTGCCGTACGGCGGTCGTGGCGGCGACCGCGAGCGGGGTCTTGGTCGGCCAGGGGTCGGTCCACATCTCGGGGGCTGGGAAGTGCCAGTCGGTGCGTGGGCCGGCTGTGTTCAGCAGGTAGCCGTCGGCGCGGTTCCACAGGATGACCGCGGGGCCGTCGGGTGTGTCGAACCACAGGCCGAAGGTCTGTGGGTCGGCAAAGGTCAGCCAGTCACGGAAGGTGGCCTGGTCGAGCGTGCGGGCCGCGGTCGCATAGGCCAGGAGTGAGGGCTTCGGGCTGAGGTCGCGGTTCATCAGGCCGTAGTGGTACTCGACGTTGTCCGGGTCGGCGATCTGGGGCATGCCGAGCACGCTGTCGTGGAACTGGTACCAGCACACGCCCCGGATCCCCTCGGCCTTGGCCAGGGCGAGGGTGAGGAGCACGTTCTCCGCGGCGTGCCGGTAGGTGTCGTGCCACCAGCTGTTGGGCTTGGTCGGCGCGTATGCCTCGGTCAGCCAGATCTCCTTCTCGCCGTGCTCGGCCATCAGCGCCTTCAACTGCCGCAGGCCGCCGTAGAAGTTCCAGTAGGTTCCGTCGCCGTCGGTGGTCCAGTCGTCGCCCGGCGGTATGTAGTCCGGGGTGAAGTTGCCGCGTCCCGGATGGTAGGCGAAGGCGTCGATCAGGTCCCAGCCGCCGGCCGCGATGAAGTTCTCCACCCATGGCTTGTCCATGCCGGCCAATCCGTTGTTCATCAGTTTGACGGTGCCGCCGGTGGCTGCCCGCCGGTCGAAGACCGGCCGCAGTGCCTTGTCCAGGTAGGCCTGCGCGGCGTCGCCCGTGTTGAACGGTCTGTTGAGCTCGTTTCCGATCTCGAAGTACTCGGCCCCGGCGGCGACCGCCACCGCCAGTTTGTCCGCGGCCCAGGTGGCGGCTTCGGTGTCGGTCGCCTCCAGAGACGGCTGGAGTTCGATGTTGTGGCGCATGCCGCGGGCGTCGAAGTCGGCGGGCGGCAGTCCGGGGCCGCCGTCGTAGGCGATCCGGACCAGGCCGATGCCTGCCCTCTGCCACAAGTCCAGGAGGGCGGTGGCGCTCGGCCGTTGCAGCCAGGGGTAGTTGGCGACGCCGAACATGCCGGCCGTGCCCGCCTGGTAGTCGTAGGGCGGCAGTACCGCGAGGTTGGTGCGGGCGAACGCCTGGTCGTCACCGGAGCTGACGACCACTTCGGCCAGGGCGATCCCGCCCGTCGGCGCGGCCAGGGTGAAGGTGTGCTGCCAGGTGCCGGCCGCGTCGACGCTGCCGGTGACGGTCGTGGCGGCCAGCTGCGCCCCGTCGAAGTCGCGCACCCACAGCTTCAGGTCGACTGATGAGGCCACGCTGCCGCCGTTGGCCACCAGAGCGGTGAGTTCCATCTGTTCACCGGCCGACTCGTACAGGTTGAAGTCGCGGTTCGTGGTGAGTTCGAGGCCGAGTTCACGGCCCCGGCCGATGGTGGCGGTGGCGGACGGCCGGGTCTCAGAGAAGAAGAAGTCGGCCCGGCTGGTCCAGCCGCCGCCCGCGTCGGCCACGCCCGGCGCGTGGACCCAGGTCGCGTTCGTCCAGGCCTGGCGGGACCGGTCGAGCAGGAACAGGCCGTGCAGGGAGGCCGACCAGGTGGAGGTGTGGGCGACGCAGAGGGTGTCCTCGTAGGGGATGCCGCCGCCCGCGTCACGGACCCATTCGGTGATCGGGACGTAGTCGTCGAGCGCGGCCGGTGCCTGGATCGCCCTGCTGAACAGGAAGCCGTCCGGGACCAGCGTGTCCGCTCCGGTGACGCGCCACTCCAGCACGGCGTGGGAGGTGCCGACGCTGAACCAGCCGGTGACGGCGGTCGGTCCGGCGGCGGCGTCGAAGGTGTAGTCCATGCGGATCGCCGACGTTCCGTCCGGGAGCGCGCTCAGGGTCGGGGTGCCGCCGGTGGACACATGGATTCCGGTGACGCTGTCTTTGACCTGGAACTTCGACCCGGCGGACCGCGTGACGCCGGCGCCGTCACGGATGGCGAGCCTGCCGCCCGCACTGGCCAGCAGGCTGATGCCGCCGCCGGTCAGGGAGACGTCGCCGGCCGCGGCGTGAGCGGCGAGCGGGGTCGACTCGGCGACGAGGACGACACCGGCGGCGAGAGCCGCGCCGAGGAAGGTGCGGCGGTTGAGCGTGGGTCGGGAGAAGGCTTCGGAGGTCATCGTCTGCTCCTGTCCGGCGTTCGGTGACGCCGACCCTGATAATGCCTATCTGCAGCTCGGTGAACGACACGTTTCCAGGCCGCTACTTTGGTGTCAACAGGTACTTGCCCTGGCGATCCTCGTGAAATACGGTCATCACCCAGAGCTGAAGGTAGGCATTATCAGGATGGTCACTCACGATGGAGGAGCGATGTCGCCGAGACCTCGCCGTGTCACGCAACGCGAGATCGCGGAGCTTGCGGGCGTCAGTCAGACCACGGTGTCGGTGGTGTTGAACGACCGCGACGGCTCGAACGTGCGGGTCCCCGAGGCCACCCGGGCGCGGGTCAGGCAGGCCATCGAGCAGCTCTCCTACGTCGCGGACCCCGCGGCCCGCCGGCTCGCCGGCTTGGACAACCAGATCATCGGCGTCTTCACGTACGAGGCCGCGTTGTCCCCCGAGAGCATGGACTTCTACGGTCCGCTGCTGAACGGGATCGAGCGGGCGGCCGAGCAGATCGGGTGGGACCTGCTGTTCTTCACCTCCTCTCCGGTGGAGAACGGCACGCGCCGCCTCTTCCACCGCAAGACCCGGTTGCGGCTGACCGACGGCTGCGTCCTGCTCGGTCAGCAGATGGTCGCGTCCGAGCTGGAGCGGCTGGTCGCCGAGCAGTTCCCGTTCGTCGCGATCGGCCGCCGGGACGAGACCGCCGCCAAGGTGCCGTACGTGGCCATCGACTACACCACTCCGACCACGGTGCTGATCGATCAGGCGGCGGCCGGCGGGCACCAGCAGGCGCTGTATGTCCACCGTGGCCGGGACACGCCGACCGCGCGGGACCGGCGCGATGCCGTCGAGGGCGCCTCCGCGGCGGGCCGGCTGGCCTTCCTGCTGGTCGGTGAGGAGAGGATCGCCGACCTGCCCCGACTGGCGCGCGCGACCGGCGCGACCTTGATCATCGCGGAGGACGCGTTCCTGGCGGAGGACGTCGCGCACGCGCTGTCCGGTGCCGGGGTCGCCGTACCGGACGAGGTCTCGCTCGCCGCGCTCGGTGAAGTGCGCGGCCACCGCGTGGAGGGCCGGGCGCTGGCCGGCTTCCACGTGCCCAGACCACAGCTGGCGGCCGAGGCCCTCGATCTCCTCCAGCTCCTGATCAACACGGCCCCGCAGAAGTGGGCCGGTCTGGACCGTGAGCGGTTGCTGGTGGCCGAGGTCGAGCCGGGGGACACGATCGTCGCACGAACGGACACGCCGTCATGACCGGCCGGATCACGACCGAGGTGGCGATCATCGGCGGTGGCCTCGGCTCAGTCGCCGCCGCCCTGGCGCTGCTGCAACGGGGCCGCCGCGTGGTGCTGACCGAGGAGTACGCCTGGCTCGGCGGACAGCTCACCTCGCAGGCCGTGCCGCCCGACGAGCACATCTGGGTGGAGCAGTTCGGCGTCACCGCGCGCTACCGCGCGGTGCGCGAGGACATCCGCCGCTACTACCGTGACCACTATCCGCTGACGGCCGCCGCGCGCGCCGACCCGGCGCTCAATCCGGGCCGTGGCCGGGTGAGCAGGCTGTGTCACGAACCGAGGGTGGCCCACGCGGTGCTCACCGCCCTGCTCGCGCCGTACCGGTCGGCGGGGCGGCTCACCGTCCTGCAGCCCGCGGTGCCCGTCGAGGCCGAGGTGCGCGACGCGGTGGTCCGTACCGTCACCGTCGCGGACCCGCGGACCCGGGCCGAGACCGTGATCACCGCCGAGTACGTCCTGGACGGGACCGAGACCGGCGACCTGCTGCCGCTGACCGGGACCGAGTACGTCGTCGGCGCCGAGGCACGGTCCGACACCGGTGAGCCGAGCGCCCCCGAGGCCGCCGACCCGGGCAACGTGCAGTCGATCGCGTGGTGCTTCGTCTTCGACCACGTCGCCGGCGACCACACCATCGCCCGGCCGGACGACTACGACCACTGGCGCTCCTTCGAGCTGCCCTTCTGGGGCGCGCCGATGCTGTCCTTCACCGCGCCGAACCCCCGGACCCTCGTGCCGGAGGACCGCACGATGAACGTCAACCCGGCCGCCGACGCCACCGGGGACCCCCGGTTCGACGCCGGAGACCGGGATCTGTGGCAGTTCCGGCGAATCGCCGCCCGCCAGAACTTCGCCGACGGCTTCTACGACAGCGACATCGTGCTGGCCAACTGGCCGCAGCTGGACTACGTGGGCGGCTCGATCATCGACACCGACGACCGGCGGCTTCACCTGGACGCGGCGAAGGCACAGTCCCGTGCCTACGTGCACTGGCTGCAGACCGAGGCGCCCCGCCCCGACGGCGGCCGCGGCTGGCCCGGACTGCGGCTGCGCGGCGACCTGGTCGGCACCGCCGACGGGTTCGCACAGGCCCCGTACATCCGCGAGTCCCGCCGGATCAGGGCCCTCACCACCGTGCGCGAGCAGGACATCTCGGTCAAGGCCCGCGGCGACGCCGGACCAGCCCGGTTCGACGGCTCGGTCGGCGTCGGGATGTACCGGATCGACCTGCATCCCTCCACCGGCGGCGACAACTACATCGACGTCGAATGCGCACCGTTCGAGATACCGCTCGGCGCACTGGTCCCGGTGGCCACCCAGAACCTGGTTCCGGCCGCCAAGAACATCGGCACCACCCACATCACCAACGGCGCCTACCGGCTGCACCCGGTCGAATGGAACGTCGGTGAATCGGCCGGGGAGCTGGTCGCGTACTGCCTCGAACTCGGCCTGAGCCCACGGCAGATCGCGACCGACGATCACCTCGTCGACCGGCTCCAGGGCAGGTTGACCGCGGTCGGGATCGAACTCCACTGGCCGCAGATCGCCGGCTACTAGCCCACCCCGCAGGCGCAGCACGCGCCGAGACCACGGAAGACGCACACCATGAACAGAACGAGAAGGCTCGTCGGCGCTCTCGCGCTGACGAGCGCCCTGACACTGACGGCGGCCTGCGGCTCGCCCACCGATGGGTCCGGGGGTTCCGACGCCAGGAACGTCAAGCTGAGGATGACGGTCTGGACCTCGAACCAGGACCAGCTCAAGCTGTTCGGCTCGATCGCCGACGCCTACCGGGCCGAGCACCCCGAGGTCTCCTCGATCACCTTCGAGAGCCTGCCCTTCGAGGACTACAACACCACCCTCACCACCCAGATCGCCGGCGGCAACGCTCCCGACCTGGCCTGGATGGGCGACCTGTCGAGGGACCTGATGGCATCCGACGCGCTGGTCGGCCTGACCGGCAAGCTGAAGGCGACCCCCGGCTGGCGGTACGACGACCTGGAGGCCAGCGCGACCAAGGAGTTCAGCCGGGACGGCACGCTGTACGCCTACCCGTTCTCCACCTCTCCGTACGCGCTGTACGTCAACACCGACCTGCTGGCGAAGGCCGACCAGAAGATCGACCCGAAGAACCTGACCTGGGACCGGGTCGCCGCCGCCGGCGCGGCCGTCCGCGCGGACACCGGCAAGGCCGGTTTCGTCATCCGGGACTTCGACTACAAGTCGTGGAACATGCTGGCCACCGTGTGGACCGGCTTCGGCGCGTCCGCCTGGAGCCCGGACGGCAAGACCTGCACCTTCACCAGCCCCCAGATGCAGAAGGCGTTCACCTTCCTGCACGACGCCGTGTTCAAGACCCAGGCCATGCCCGGCCCCGGGACGACGGCCGACTTCTTCGCCGGTGACTCCGCCTTCACCGTGGCCCAGGTCTCCCGCTCCTCGCTGCTCACCGGCAAGTTCAAGTACACGCTGTACCCGCTGCCGGCAGGCCCGGCCGGTAAGTACTCCGTCATCGGCCAGGCCGGCATGGGGGTTCTCGCCGCGGGCAAGCACAAGACCCAGGCAACCGACTTCCTCGCCTACCTGACGAACCCGACGAACTCCGAGAAGCTGGCGCAGTTCTTCCCGCCGCCGCGCAAGTCGATGCTCACCGGCGCGAAGCTCGCCGCCGGCAACAAGTTCCTGACCGCCACGCAGCTCCAGGAGGCCGTGGTCGACCAGCTGCCGAACGCCGTCACCCTGCCCAACCACACCAACCCGGCCGAGATCGCCCAGAAAGGCAAGACCTCGCTGGACGCGATGTGGAAGGCCGACGCGGACGTCCCCGCCGTACTGAAGTCGGTCTGCTCCGCGATCCAACCGCTCCTGGCCAAGTGACCATGGTCGGCCTCACGAAGACCAGAGCGAGGGCACCGGACGCCTCCCGGACGCCGGCCACGGCCCGGAACACCTCCAAGGCGCCGTTCTGGACGAGCCGGCGCCGAGACGTGCTCGCGGGCTACCTGTTCATCACTCCGCAGCTCGTCGGGGTCGTGCTGTTCGTGCTGATCCCTGTCGGGCTGGCGATCTGGTACAGCCTGAACGACTGGAACGTCTTCTCCGGCGAGCAGACCTTCGTCGGACTCGACAACTACAAGGCCCTGGCCGACGATCCGCAACTCCCCACGACACTGCGGGCGACCGCCGTCTTCGGCGGCGGGGTCGTGGTCCTGAACATCGGCCTGGGCCTGCTGCTCGCCGTACTGCTGAACCGGCGGTTCCGCGGCGCGACCTTCTTTCGCACCCTGTTCTTCTCCCCGGTCGTCGTCTCCGTGGTCGCCTGGACGCTGGTCTGGGGTTTCCTGCTCCAGGACAACGGGGGTATCAACGGGGTTCTCGGCGTGGTCGGCATCGACGGCCCGAATTGGCTCCAGCGCGGCGACACCGCGATGGTGTCGGTGATCGTCACCCAGGTGGTCCGCAGCGTCGGCGTCAACATGGTGCTCTTCCTGGCCGCCCTGCAGGGCGTGCCGGCGCAACTGTACGAAGCCGCCCGCCTCGACGGCGCGGGAAACAGGGTGATCTTCACCCGGATCACCCTGCCGCTCATCTCCCCCATGGTGCTGCTGACCGCGATCATCACCATCGTCGGGGCATTGCAGTCGTTCGCGCAGATCGCCGTACTGACCAGCGGCGGCCCGGAGTTGAGCACGACGGTGCTCGTCTACTACGTCTTCCAGCAGGCCTTCGAGTTCAACCACATCGGTTACGGTTCAACGCTGGCACTGCTGCTGCTGTCCTTCGTCATGCTGCTGACGCTGGTGCAGTGGCAGTTGCGTCGTAAGTGGGTGTTCCATGAGGAGTAAGCCGCCCTCCCGCGTCCTGAGGCGGGTGGCCCTGCTGACCGCGCTCGGTGTCCTGGCCATTCCGTTCGTGGTGCCGACGGTCTGGATGGTGGCGGCCTCGGTGAAGCCGCTGCCCGAGATCTTCAAATCCCCGCCGTCACTGTGGACCAGCGACCCGACCCTGTCCGCGTACTCCGAGGCGTTCGGTTTCCAGCCGTTCGCCCGGCAGTACCTGAACAGCGTCTACATCGCCGTCCTGGTCACCCTGATCACCCTGCTGGTCTCCAGCCTCGCGGGATACGCGTTCGCCCGGATCCGCTTCCCCGGCGCGAACGCCCTGTTCCTGGTGGTCCTGGTCGGCCTGCTGGTGCCCAGTGAGGTGACGATCGTGCCGCTGTTCCAGATGTTCAAACGCGCCGGGATGATCAACACGCACTGGCCGCTGATCCTGGTCACCGCGCTGGCCGGACCGTGCGTCCTGGCCACCTTCATGATGCGGCAGTTCTTCATCGCCCTTCCGGCCGAACTGGAGGAGGCGGGCCGGCTGGACGGCCTCGGCCGCCTCGCGCTCTGGTGGCGGATCTTCCTGCCGCTGGCCAGACCGGCGTTGTCCGCGGTCGCGATCCTGACCTTCCTCACCTCCTGGAACCTGTACCTGGAACCCACCGTCTACCTCACCTCGCCGGACCTGTTCACACTCCCGCAGGCGCTCACCCGGTTCACCGACTCCTACGGGGCCGAGATGTGGAACACCCAACTGGCCGCCGCCACCATGACCGTGCTGCCGGTCCTGGCCGTCTTCGTCATCGCCCAGCGCCAGTTCGTCGAGGGCCTGGCCCACTCGGGCCTCAAATAAGGCCGGAAGGCCCACCGCTCGCGCAGCGGGCCCGGACACCGTCGCCGGGTCCGCTCGCTACCCCCACGCGGCCGTTGGCGTGATCGGGCCAGCGCATGCGCGTCTCCCTACCTGGAAATCATTACGTAAGCGCGAACTATTCCCCCAGACGTTCCATGAGGCGGGCGGCGACCCGCAGGAGATCGAGTTCGGTCTCCGACAGGCCGGCGAGGGCTCCCGCCAGCCAGGCGTCGCGCTCGGCGACGTCGCGCCGCAACGCGTCGACACCCTGCTCGGTGATGGCCAGCACGATCTGGCGCCTGTCCCGGTCGGCGCGGGCTCGGGAGATCAGTCCCTCGGCCTCCAGTTCGGCGAACACACGCGTCAGGGACTGCGGGCGCTGCCCTTCCGCCCCGGCGACCTCGCCCGCCGTACTGGGACCGTTCCGGTGCAGGTGGCCGAGCACGGTGAGTTTGTTCGAGCTCAGCGCTTCGGGGGCCCTGGCCGTGCGCATCCGGCGCGACACCCGCATGATCCCGTGCCGGATCTCCGTCACGACCTCCGTTGGTACCCGCTCCATATTGCTAAGCTATCACTTAGTAGTAGGAGGAGGCGATCGTGGCTTTCGTCCGAGCGCGGGTCCGGTCGGTTCCGCCGGTCGTCGTCACCATGGCGGCTGTGCTCGCCGCCTTCGGTTCGGCGCTTGCACTGGAACAGCCTGCCCACCTAGGGGCCAACGTCGTCATACAGGCGGTCGTGCTGTCCCTGATGCTCGCGGGAGCCCAGCAGGGCATGTCCCTGGCTGACAGGCTCACCGCCTGCGTCGTCATGCCCCTCGTCTCCCTTGCCGCGACCTTGGTGGGGACGCTCATGTCCGACCACCGCGTGGTGGGCGACGCCGCCTTCGTGCTGCTCGTCACGTCCGCCATCTGGATCCGCAGGTTCGGGCGCCATTTCGCGCGCGCGGGCACGCTGATGACGCTCCCGGCCGTGGCCCTTCTCGTCGTCCCGCACATGCAAACAGCGGGAGACGTCGTGTGGGTGCCGGTCATGGCACTGATCGCGTGGCTCTGGGTGACGGCGTTCCAACTGATCGCCGACCGCGTGGCCACGACCGGACCTGCCAGCACGAAGGGACCGGCGCGACGGAGCCCGGTCAGTGGACGGATGGCCGCCCAGATGGCGGTCGCCCTGGCCGCCGCGTTCACCGCAAGCCACGTGCTCTTCCCCGGCCACTGGTCTTGGGCCGTCCTTACCGCGTTCATCGTGTGCAACGGCGCCCGCGGACAGGGAGACGCGTTGTACAGAGGCTTTCTGCGCACGATCGGAGCAGCCGGTGGCACCCTTCTGGCCACCCTCTTGGCAGGGGTGTTCGGTCCGGGGAACCGGTGGTCCGTCGCGCTCATCTTCGTCGTGCTGGGTGTCGCCGTCTGGTCGCGTCCCAAGAGCTACGCGTACTGGGCCGGTGGGATCACGGCGGCCCTGGCCCTGCTGTACGGGTACTTCGGGCAGTCCGCGATGTCCCTGCTCTGGACCCGGATGGCGGCCGTCGTCGCCGGAGCGTTCATCGGTGTCGCGTCCGCCTGGTTCGTGCTGCCGTTTCGTTCCGGAGACGTCCTGCGGCGCCGCTCAACTGCGGCACTCGCCTTCTTGCCCCGGGCCCTCCAGGGTGACCCAGGGGCGATGGAAGGGTTCGAGCGGTCCGTCGCTGACGTGGACAAGCTCTACCCACCGCTACGAGCGCATCGGGCCATCACCCGGCAGCGCCCGCACGAGGCCGACGCGGTCGACCACCTGCGCGAAATCCTGGATCACCTCCGCGCCCTGCCCACCGACGGCACCGCCCGCGAGAAGATCGACACCGCGGTGGCCGGTATACGCGAGCTCTATGCACCGGCTACGCGCTCGCCACAATCTCCGGGTGCAGTCCGCCCGGACGCTCGGCGCTGGAAAGCGCCATGGTCAGCCCGGCGCCAGATGGACTGCCGATCGGCGGAAGACGGCGGCGGGGGCATCCCGGATACCGGTGAGCCGAGGTCCGGGCGCGCCCCCGCGCCTCGATGAGCCGGTGCCCCTCATCGACCGGCCGCACGCTCCCCACATATCCGCCGCCGCGATCAGGGAACACGACGTTCCCTCGGCCAGATCTGGCTTGACCTCTGCCCGGCCGACCCGGCGCCGCCGTCGCACTCCGTCCCGTGCACCCGGGTATTCGCCGCCGGTTCCCGCGAAGAACCTGTCGCCGCCAAGGATGCGGTCATTGGAATACCAGGCCCCGAAGCGGCGGCCCGCTGTTCACTCTGCGGCGGAGCGCTCGTTGACCAGCGGAAGTCCTGTGAGGACGGCTCGTTCCTCCATCTGTACCTCGGCGCGGCGGTGCGCGCCCAGCTTGCTGTTCTCCACCTTGTCGTGCAGCTTGACGATGGCGTCGAGCAGCATCTCCGGGCGAGGTGGGCAGCCGGGCAGGTAGACGTCCACAGGGACGATGTGATCGACGCCCTGCACGACGGCGTAGTTGTTGAACATTCCGCCGGACGAGGCGCACACGCCCATCGCGATGACCCACTTCGGCTCGGTCATCTGGTCGTACAGCTGCCGCAGCACCGGCGCCATCTTCTGGCTCACCCGGCCCGCGACGATCATCAGGTCGGCCTGGCGGGGTGTTGCCGAGGCGCGTTCCATGCCGAACCGCGAGAAGTCGTGGCGCGGGTCGCCGACGGCCATGAGTTCCATGCCGCAGCAAGCGAGGCCGAAGGTCATCGGCCACATCGACGACTTACGCGCCCAGCCGGCCATCGTCTCGACGGTCGTGAGCAGGAAGCCGCTGGGAAGGTGTTCTTCGAGTCCCATAGTCCTTCCAGGCTGGCTCTGCCGGAGGAGACGATCAAGGACGGATCGCGGCACGATCGTTAAGTGGGACGACACAATGAGCACATGGAGATGCGTGAGATCGAGGCGTTCTTGCAGGTCGCCGGGGAGCTGCATTTCACTCGCGCGGCCGGGCGACTGGGCGTGTCCACCTCGCGCGTGAGCCAGGCGGTGCGCGCGCTGGAACGCCGGGTCGGCGCTCCGCTGTTCGAGCGGACGAGCCGGCAGGTCCGGCTGACGCCACTGGGCGAACGTCTGAGCGCCGAACTGCGGCCCGCGTACGAACGGATGAAACGGGCGCTGGACGAGGCACGAGAGAGTACGAGTACCCAGGTACTGCGTGTCGGTGTTGCGACCAGCCTGCTCAGCGCCGTGGTCGACGGGCCGATCCAGGCGTTCGAACGGGCCCGGCCGCACTGCGCCGTGGTGCGTTCCGCGCATCCCAACACCGACCCGTCGCGCTGGGGGAAGGACTGGCCGGTGGACGTCTTCGTCGGCTGGCTGCCCGCCGACACCGCGGAAGTGGAGGCCATGGGCCTCGCCGTCGGTCCGGCGTGGCTCCTCCGAGAGCGGGCCGCGCTGGTGCCGGCCGGGCACCCGCTGGGGCGACGCGCCGTCATCGACGCCGAGGAACTGGCCGGTCACGAGATCCTGTATCCGAGCGGCATGCGGCAGCAACTCGCCGATCTGTGGATCCCCCGCGCCACTCCTGGCGGTGTCCCACTGCGCCGGGTACCTCGGCACAGGTCCGGGTCGCTCGAAGAGGCGATCGTCCTGGTCGCCAAGGGCGATGTGATCCACCTGACGGTAGGTGGGGTGCGTCCGGACAACCCTCACGTCGTCACAGTGCCGGTGTCGGGCATGCCACCAATGATCTGTGCGCCCTTCTGGCCGACCGGTACCGACAGCACCATGGTCCGCGACTTCGCGCAGATCTCGGGGGCGAGCAGGCTCCGATCGAACTCGCGAGGGCGCACGGCTCGATCGGAGTAAGCCCGTCTGCCGACTTCAGTGGGCGGGCGGGCCATCGCGGTGCGGGCGCCGGGAAATTTGCGCCCTCGGGGTGAGCCTGTCTTGGCGGAACGCTGGGTTCGCTCATCTCGGCGCCTTCCCAGACGGTGATGGCGAGATCCAGGGGAACACCGCGATCCATCCTCCGGCACTTCCAGGAATTTGGGCCCTGACCGAAAGACAGGGGAGCGCTAGTGTGAAGAGAGACTTCCGGTCCTGACCGAAAGGTTCTTCTCGTGATCCAGCGTCGCCAGTTCCTCCAGACGGCCGCGACGGCCGCCGTCGCGGGCGGTACGCCCCTCTTGTCCCCCCGGCTCGCAAGCGCCTCGGAACGGCCCCCGAACGAGGTGGAGGGGACCGTCACCGACCTCGGCCCGGCCAGCGTCACCACCCCGCTCGGCAACGGCGAGTTCGTGAACGGGGTGCTGTACGCCGGCACCCGCGGCCTGTCCCCCAACGTCGTCGGCGCGTACGACCTGGCCGAGGACTCCGTCACCGCCCACGTCGACATCCCGACCGGCATCGGCGTCTGGGCCATGTGCAAGGTCGGCACGGACGTCTACGTGGGCACGCACAGCCAGTCCGACCTCTACCGCCTCGACACGCTGACCGGATCGGCGTCCAAGGTGGGCGCGTACTCCTACCACTTCATCTGGAACCTCGCCGCGTCTCCCGACGGCAAGGTCTTCCTGTCCATCTCCGAGCCGGGCCGCGTGGTGGAGTACGACCCGGCCAGCGGTGAGAGCCGCGACCTCGGCGTCACGGTCGAGGGCGAGGCGTACGTTCGCAGCATCGCCGCCGACGAGACCACGATCTACGCGGGCGTCGGCGCGCACGCCCACCTCGTGACGATCGACCGCGCCACCGGCGCCAAGCGCGACATCCTCCCTGCCGCGCTCGCGGGACGCGACTTCGTGGCAAGCCTCGACGTCTCCGGCACGCACATCGCGGGCGGCATCTCGTCCAACGGGGAGGTCCTGGTGATGTCCAAGGGCGACCCCGCCGACCACCGCATCATCACCACGTCCGAGAAGTACGTCCCGTCGGTGCTCCTCCACGACGGCTTCGTCTACTTCACCGGACGCCCCTCGGGCATGCTCTACCGCTGCGCACACGACGGCGGCGAGGTGGAAGCGCTCGGCATCGCGCAACCGGAGGCCGCCACGCACCGGCTGCTCGCGCACGAGGGGAAGGTGTACGGGGTGCAGGACGGCGCGGTCCTGGTGTTCGACCCGGCCACCAAGGCGCTCGACTACGTCAACCTCGTCCAGCGCGGGTTCAGAGCCGCGCCGGAGCAGCCCATGTCGGTCCATTCCGACGGCAGGCGCGTCTATGTGGGAGGCAAGGGCGGTGCCGACGTCCACGACCTCACCGCCGGCACCCGCACGCGTCTCGGCATCCCCGGAGAGCCCAAGACCGCGCTGACCGTGCGCGACCGCACCTACCTCGGTGTCTACACCCAGGGGCTGCTCTACTCGCACCGGCCGGGCGACGCCGAGGCGACCCTGCTCGCCAAGACGGGGAACCAGCAGGACCGGCCGCGCGATCTGGCGTACGACCCGGCGACGGGCCTGATCGCGATGACGACGCAGCCGGAGCCGGGGCACGTCAACGGCGCGCTGTCGCTCTACTCGCCGCGCACCGGACGGTTCGAGACGCACCGCCCGGTGGTCGAACGGCAGAGCCTCTACGCGGTGACGTGCCGGCGGGGCGTCGCCTACATCGGCACCAACATCCAGGAGGGGCTCGGCCTGGCGCCCGTGACGACGACCGCGCGGCTCGCCGCGTACGACCTGCGGCGCCGCAGGCTGCTGTGGCAGGTGGAGCCGGTGCCCGGGGCGAAGGTCGTCCCCGGTGTCGCGCACACCGACCGGGCCGTCTACGGCGTCACCGACACCGGGGTGCTCTTCGAGTTCGACCTGCGCCGCAGGAAGGTGACCCGCACGGTGAAGGTCGGCGCGCGGGGTTCCGACCTCCACATCGTGGGCCGCAGCGCGTACACGACGGACGGCCAGGCCGTCTACAAGATCGACCTGGCCGCCCTCACCGTCAGGGCCATCGCCGGCGGACTGGCCGGCGAGTGGTTCGGCGGCGAGCCCAAGCTCGCACTCGACCCCTCGCGCCGCGCGCTCTACGGGGTGAAGGGCCGCGATCTGGTCCGCATCGCGATCACGGAGTGACCCTGGCGGGGACCGTCAGTGCAGGGCACCGGGGATCGAGCCTGATCCGGGCCAGGTCGCGGCCGATCAGGGCCCAGGCGTCCCACGAGCCGGGCTCGAAGGCCAGTTGCGGGTCGGTGTACCACTCGTCGCCGAGGCCGGTCGCGACGAGCTTGGCCTCGGTGCCCAGTACGTGGACGTTGCCCCCGCCGAAGTAGGTCGAGGTGAACACCCGTCCGCGATGCACTTCGATCTCGCCGTACCCGGGCAGCGGGCCCCGGTGCGTGATCGTCCGGGTGGCGAGGTCCATCGCGAACCAGCTCGCGGTGCGCTTGTAGACCCCGTACAGGACGCCGTCGTGCACCTTGACGTCCTGGAACGTCCGGTAGCCGGGAACGGGGTCGACCTGCCAGAGGACCTTGCGGGTGGCGAGGTCGAACGCGGCGACCGACGCGGACGTCCTGGTAGGGGGCGTTCCTCCCCCGCCGAGCACGTCGCCCCCCAGGTAGACGACACCGTTGGCGGAGTCGAGGGAGAGGCTCATCAGAGCCTGGTCGGGGATGACGTCCACGTACACCTGCTTGTCGCCGGTGTCCGGATCGACCACCGACAGCGCGCCCTTGAGGTTGGCGCCGAGCGGCGCCGTCGCGACGAGCAGCTTGTCGGTGCGGGGGTCGTACTCCAGATCCCACGGGCGCTGCTGCCCCTGCCCGAGGTAGCCGAGGCTCCGGATCCGGCCGGTTCCCGGGTCCAGTTCGATGATCTGCCCGCTCGGATAGATCGCGGCGTACACCTTGCCGCCGCGCCGGACCATCGCCTTCGGCTCGCCCGGCACCCACAGCCTCCGCTGCCCGCCCGTGCGCAGGTCGCGTACGGTCACCGAGTAGTGCCCGCCGACGTAGAGCTCACGGCGGCCCGGGTCGAGCAGGATCGACTGGGGCCGTTCCGAGCCGGTCGTCAGGCCGGCCTCGATGAGGTCGGTGTAGGTGACGGCCTTCGTGGTCAGGTCCATCGTCCACATGCCGCCGCTGCCGGCGAATCCGGTGAGCCGGTCGCCGTCCGGTACCAGCCTGCGCGTCTCCTCACCGAGCCGCGGCGTGCCGAGCTCGGTCGGCGAGGCGTCGCCGGTGCGGTAGCGGTAGACGGTGCCGTTGGGCCGGGACGCCAGGTAGGCCGTGCCGTCGGCGCCGAAGGCGATGGTGTCGAGGGTGACGCCGCCGAGGTCGACCGAGCGCGGATCGGTACCGTCCTTGCGCACGTCGAGGAGCGTCGTGCCGCTCCCGGCGAGCACGCGGTCGCCGTGCTCGGCCACCGCGCCGATCCCGGTGGTGCCCTGCGCCAGCTCGCGCACGGAGCCGTCCGAGCGGCCAATGGCGACGAGCTTGCCCTTGTCGAGCAGCCCCGCGTAGACATTGTCGGCGTCCGCCGTGACGGCCCGGACGTAGCGTTCGCCTGCGGCGAGCACGCCGAAGTCGCGCACGGCGCCGGTCGCGGGCGCGTACTCCCAGACCCTGCCGTCGGGGTAGGTGCCCGCGTAGATCGTGCCGTCGGGCGCGGTGGCCAGGCTCCAGACGAAGCCGCCGTTGCGGCCGAACGAGCGCAGGTGCTTCACCTCGCCCGTCGCCGGGTCGAAGCTGTAGAGGTCGGGCACCGGGTAGGTGCCGATGTAGATCTTGCCGCCGGACACGGTGGTGGCCCAGGCCCCCTCGGCCTCCCCGGCGGCGGGCGCGTCGGGCAGCCGGACCTCGCGGATCACCTTCCTGGTGGCGAGGTCGATCTCGGCGAGCAGCGGCGGCTTCAGGCCGCGGGTGACGACGTACGCCCTGCCGTCGTGCACCGTGGCCCCGACGATCGCGCCGGTCAGTGACGCGGGGCCGAACGTCGTGTAGCCCGGCGCCGAGCAGGACGCCGGCGAGGCGGTCGCCGCGAGGGCCCCGGGGGCAGGGGGGATCGCGGTTGCGGCCAGGAGGGCAGAGACGATCACGGCCCGGGCCCGGCGGTGGGAACGGCTGGAAGGCATGCCGTACCTCCTCAATAGACTTATGGCCTGGACCGTAAACAGAGGTGTCGATGCTCGTCAACGGTTTCTCGCCCTTGCTCCCAGGAAGACCCCCGCTTAGGGTCATGACCGATATCGGAAAGCTGGTGGTTCGATGACGGCATTCTCGACGGATCGCTTGATCGGTGAGCTCACCGTCACGCTCGATCTCGACGTCCTCGTCGGTGCCCATCCGGATCGGGACGGCCCGTCCGGCGCGCCCGAGGAGGTCCTCGGCACGCTGGCCGCGCACCGGGTCACGGGCGCGGCGGTGGCGAGCCTGCGCGCCGCGCTGTTCGACATGGCCTCGGGCAACGACGAGGTCCTCGCCCTGGCGGCCGAGCGTCCCGAGGTGGTGCCGGTCGGTGCCCTCGACCTGCGCGACCCGATCGGCGCCGCGGCGGAGATCGACCGGCTGGCCGCCCTGTCGGTACGGGCGGTGCGGCTGTTCCCCGACGAGCAGAACGTCGAGGCCGGATTCCCGTCCGTCCGGCACGTCGCCGAGCGCGCCGCCGCGCACGGGCTCGTCATTCTCACTGGCGGGGACGTGCGGCGGTTCTGGCGGCCGTTCGGCGGCCTCGGGGCCACCGTCGTCTTCCTCGACACGCACTTCTACCACCTGGGCGACTTCCTGGTGGCGGCGGCCGACGAGCCCGGCTTCCACACCTCCACCCGCCTCCTCAACTCCCCCGACGCACTGGAGACCGTGGCCGCCCACCTCGGCGCGGACCGGCTGGTGTTCGGCTCGCGCACGCCGCACACCGAGACGACCGTGCCGCTGCTGCGCCTGGCGACCGGCGGCCTCGACGCCGCCGGAATCGCCGCCGTCGCGGGCGGCACCGCGCGCCGCCTCCTCGGACTCGCCCCCGGAGCCGCCTCGTGATCATCGACGTGCACGCCCACTGGGGCCCGTGGTTCTTCACCATGGACGTGACCGGCCTGAGCCTGCGGGTCATGGACCGCTACGGCATCGACATGGCGATCGTGTCGGCGACCGAGGCCGTCATCTACGACGCGCCGCGCGGCAACCGCGCGCTGGCGGAGGTGCTGGAGACGACCGACCGGCTCTACGGGTACGTGACGGTCAACCCGCGGCGGCTCGCCGACGCCGAGAAGGACCTCACCGCCTACCTGCCCACCGGGCGGTTCGTCGGCGCGAAGATCCACACCGACTACACCGGGTCGCCGGTGACCTCGCCGCAGATGCGCGACGCCCTCGCCCTGGTCGCCTCGCTCGACTGCCCGGCGCTCGTGCACACGTGGGGGACGTCGGTGCTCGACCTCGCCGCGCTCTGCGCGCACACCCCGGGCCTGAAGGTGATCGCGGGCCACATGGGCGCGGACGGGTACCGCCACGCGATCGAGGCGGCGAACGGCTGCGACCGGGTCTACCTCGAACCGTGCTGGTCGCAGGCTCCGGCCGGGCGGTTCGCCGAGGTGGCGGCGGCCGTCGCTCCCCGGCAGCTTCTCTTCGGCACCGACTCGACTCTCATCGACCCGGCCTCGGCGTTCGGCGCGGTCGCGGCCGCCGACCTCTCCGACGAGGTGGCCGAACGGGTCGCCTGGCGCAACGCCGCCGAGCTGTTCGGCCTGCCGTCACCCCGCTCTCGGAACGCGGACGGCGTCCTGGACGATCCGGAAGACCTTTCCCCACGCCTCTCCTAGGGCTTCGCCGCGGCTCCCTATGAACGCCGTGCCGGATGCCGCCGCGCCCTCTCGGGCACGCCGCGCACCGTCGGGCGCCTGAAGGGCATGTGCGGCATGGTGCCGCGAGCGGCTCGGTCGTCATCGGCCCTGACCGAAAGCGGTGAAGTCGCCGACACGAGCCCGCACGCCCTCGATCCGGACGCCGGAAGGACCCCCCGGCACCCGGCATCGCCGCACCCGCGCGCGCGGTTGCGTCCGCGCGCCTGGCCGGCGGCGAGATCTGCGAGCTCGCCCCGGTCACGCCCGGATCGGCGCGCCCGGTGGCTCATCCGAACCGCGGTGTCCGACGTGCGGCGGCGGACCACCGGATTCCGGTGGCGGCGCGGAGATGTTCCGGATCACTCGCAGGCATTGACACCCGAAATCCTGCACGGCTACTTTCGGCCTAGACCGTTATTGCCTCGCTCGCCCCCTGCCCCCGCGTCACCTCGAACTAAGGGGTCCCGTCTCGATGAAGATCAGTCGCAGCCGCCTCACCGCGTCGATCACCCTGCTCACGCTGGCCACCGGGCTCACCGCCGCCTGCGGCGGCTCCGGAGGCTCCGACAAGTCGCTGACCCTCTGGATGTATCCGGTCATCACCGACGTCCAGGCGAACAACGCGTACTGGAAGAAGATCGAAACGGACTTCGAGGCCGCCCACTCCGGCACCGACCTCAAGATCGAGCTCCAGCCGTGGGACGGGCGCGACACCAAGGTCGCCACCGCGCTGTCCGGCGGCAAGGGCCCCGACGTCGTCCTGCTCGGCCCCGACCAGGTCCCCCAGTACGTCGCCAACGGCACGCTCAAGCCGGTCGACGACGCGGTGGCCGCCACCAAGAGCGCCTTCCTGCCCAACGCGCTCAGCGCGCTCAGCGTGGACGGCAAGCTCTACGCCGTCCCCATCTACCACACCGTGACCAGCATGATCTTCAACAAGAAGCTGCTGGCGAAGGCGGGCATCACCTCGCCGCCGCAGACGTGGGACGAGATCAGGGAGGCCGCGCCGAAGCTGAAGGCCAAGGGCTACGCCACCCTCGACTACTCGGCGTCCTCCGAGGCCTCGCTCAACATGAACTTCTACCCGCTGCTGTGGCAGGCGGGCGGCAGCGTCTTCACCCCGGACGGCGAGAAGGCCGCTTTCAACAGCCCGGAGGGACTGGAGGCGCTCACGTTCCTCACCGACCTCTACAAGGAGGGCGCGATACCGAAGAGCGCGCTCACCAACAAGAACGTGGTCGCCGACCAGGCGCTCGGCAGGCAGCAGGTCGCCGCCGGTCTGATGAACGTGCCGGCCGACGCCGAGATCGCCGCGAAGACCTGGGGTCAGGAGAACGTCGTCGTCGGCCTGCCGCTGGAGGGCAGGAAGCGCGTCGGCTTCGGCATCCCCGGCGGCCTGGCCGTCAACGCCAGGTCCAAGCACACCGCGGCGGCCGAGAAGTTCCTCAAGTTCATGATCGACCCGAAGCAGATCACCAGCCTCGGCACCGCGTCGGGCTTCCTGTCCCCGCGCACCGACGTGAAGGTCCCGCCGCCCAACCCGCGCGCCGCCAAGTTCGCCGAGGCCCTGCAGTACACCTACCCGGGGGACGCCAACCCGGCCGCCCGGCAGGTCATGGCGCTGCTGCGCACCGAGATCCAGGCCGCGCTCACCGGCAAGAAGACGCCGAAGCAGGCCCTGGAGGACGCCGCGAAGCAGGCGGACGACCTGCTGGCGAGGCAGCGGTAGCCGACCGGAGATGAACGCGAACGAACGGCCAGGTCCGGGCGGCCGCGGCGGCCCGGACCACGGACTCGTGGAGGCGTCTGTGCCCATGTCCAGCGCGGCTCCCGTCGCCCCTCCCCGAGGCGGCGACGCCGGGAGGGCCACGGCGGCGAGCGGCACGTCGCCGCCGGGCGGAGCCGGGCGGGCCGCCGCGCCCGCCGGGTCGGCCTCCTTGGCCAGCCATGCCCG